>CABMII010000102.1 GCA_902386255.1 uncultured archaeon | reverse complement strand
TTTCAAAAGTATATGAAATCCATCTTGGTGAAAAGAGGAAATTGAGTGAGATTCCAGATAAGGTAATGAAGTTTGCAGATTCTTTAGAACTGAATATATTCCCTAAAAAATTGCGGAGTTAAGGTTTGAAACATTTCCGCCGGAAAAGGCAAAAGCAATATGGGATAGATTCGAGTTTGTGTATACTCCGAAGCATGGGAGCTGGTTAAATATAGCTGAAATTGAGCTGAATGTGCTCACAGGACAGTGTTTAAACCGAAGAATCGATAGCATTGAGGTTGTCAGGAAAGAGGTGCTGGCATGGGAGAAAAACAGAAACAACAAAAATGCAAAAGTAAATTGGCGATTTACAACAGAAGATGCACGGATTAAATTATCCAGACTCTATCCGACTCTTGAGACTTGACGTGACACTAGCGCTTCAATACGTTTAATTAGTTCTTCCTTTGTCCAATCTGAAAATTTATTTTTTTTAACCATTAGTACCTAGGGTTTGTTTTTGTAATCTGATTTAGTCTGTTAGTATGTGTGTTTTAATAGTACTAACATAGATATAAATTTCCACCATTTTCCTGTAAACTCACATAGTCCACCAAACCATCTGCTTCACCATACCACTCTCGAACAACGACCTCAACTCAAGCAGTTCCAGCCTCTGCTTCGTATATATTGTCAAATAATAAAGTATCCGTGTAAATCCGTCCAATCCGTGTCATCCGTGTTCTAAGCCAATTAACCATCTCACCCACCCACAACCTCTACCTCTCCCATCCCCAAAAAATCCTTATCAAAAGTCGCAATCTTCCTTATCCCCCTCTTCTCCATACATGCAAGATTCGAAGCATCCACAAAGCTCAAACCAGTATCCTCCTGATTCATAAAAATCTCCCATGACCTTTCAAACACTTCACTCGCTTTCATTATCTCGATTTCCCTTGCCTCAAGCAAAATATTCCCCACTTCCTTTGCAGCCTCCAAATTTTTCCGAAGCGCCAGTACTGTTGTGACCTCCGAGAAAACGAATTCCGATATTACCCCGATTCCATATTCCCCTGCATTATATGCGAGGATAGCGCTAGTATTAAGGGAATATCAAGCAGAAGCCTGTTTATACATCACTTCATCTATCTCTCTGCTCAGATTTCGATACGCGTGACCGAAATGCTCAGGTCGTATTTCAGTAATGCTCCTCTTCTTTTTCTTCTGATGCCCGAGCCTTTCACTGATCATCTTCATGACTGCTTCCATATGTAACACATGTGTTACAAGAAAATATATAATTATTGCAACAGTCGCTGATTAATGTAAATAAACGCTAGATACTGGAGCATAAAACAAACATAAAATAAGCTTAACTAAAATAACCCTATTAAAAATCAACAACGAACTGGTACGAACTCGTACTAACTCCGTAGTCGTGAGTTCGTATTGAGTTCGCTGTGAGTTCGTTGTTAATCATCATCGCTGTCGCACAAAGTAAAATAACGGCGCGCTGGGGTTTTGCAAAAGCGCCAGAAATTAATCTAATTAGAATTATAAATTTCTGGAGTGGTTTTCACATAAAATCCGCAAGCCCCTTTTGCTTCACCTTATCGCTCTCAAAAAGCGACCTCATCTCAAGTTCCAGCAGCTCAAGCCTCTGCTTCGTATAATGCCTCACATTATACTCATCCGCAATCCGCAAGCTTGTCTCAAGATACTTCCTCACCGAACCCTCATGCACCGTAAGCACGATATTCCCCCCGCACTTCGGGCATGTGCCACGCAGGGGCGGGCGCCTGTATTTTGCGTTGCATTTCGTGCATCTTACCTTCTGCTTTGAGAACGAGCGCAAATTCCCGATAAGGTCGGGAAGGAAATGCGATTCGATTACGCGCTCGGCAACATCTTGCGGGTCAACAGCCTTAATCCTCCGCGCCAGGGCAAGCTGCGCATCCATCTTTTCTATCATCGTCCCGAGTGTCTTGTATGCGCTGTTCCTCGGGCCTGCCGCGATATCGGCTGTGTCATGGGTGAAGCCCATGCCTTCATATTGCGCAGGCGTCCCCAGCCTACCGCTAACGGTATCCATAATCTTCACAATCTCCTTCGGATGCGTGTACTTAAGCGTTGCTTCATAGAACGAAAGTGGATACTGGAAAAGCAAATCCACATTATGCGCCTCCTTATCCACCTCATTCGGGTCGATGCGCGAGGTCAGCACAAGAGGCGCATCCATCTGTCCGCCACGCTTGTCCGGGAGGTACGAACGCGAGAAGTTAAGGAGCCCGTCCATTAGCAGCATCACGCAATCTTCGTCGCCGTCGCAGTTCCTTCTTTTGGCAGCGTGGAAAAAGGGATGCGCGTAGCCCACGGATGCGGTTGTGAACCCGATAAGGCGCCCGAGCACGCCGGCAGAGGTGTGAGGCGCAAGCCCGATTACCAGTTTCCCTATGAGGTCATCTGCCTTGTTAATATTGTAGTAAGCGTCGACTTTATAATATTTCACAAGCAGGTCGTCTATGAACCTTGCAGTCTTAAGCAGGTATTCTGCGCAGTCCTTTGATACGACAATGTCCTGCACTTTAAGTTCAAGTACCTGGTTTTCATCAATAAGCGGTTTTCCGTATGTGTCGTTCACATATCCTAGTTCTTTCAGCTTCGAAACCGAAACTCCCAGCTCCTTGGGTTTTATATGTGTCAGAGGCAGGTCAGAAAGGTCATACCTTACAGTCCCATCCTTGAACATCACAATATCATGTTTTGCACGAAGAATCCCTTTTTCAAGCGGTTCAGGCGTTTTATTTTTTGAGGTAAGACCGATAACTCCTTTTATCGAGTCAAAGTTGTCCCTCTCACCCACGTTATCAAGCGCCTGCTGGTATTCTGACTTGAAATCAATCCCCAGTTCCGTGACAGATGTGGTCTCTTTCTTGCACTTCGGGCACACGGGTTTTGGGACTTCGATCCCGCAGGACGAACACCGAAGAAGCGGATGCGTAAATTTACCGCATGTGCACCTGTTCTTGAACGTTTTTGTTTTACATGAAGGGCAGATGCGCTGGCCGATCTGGACTTTTATCGTTCCTGCCTTTTCTGTCTGATCTGAAAGTTTTGTCTTAAACTCATTATTATTTTTCCCGCCATTGTCGGTATCATCGATATAATCCCTTGCGCTCTTAAGCGACCTTCGGCGCCCTCCTGCTTCACCGATAGGGAACAGCACATGCGGCGCAGGTTTCATTTCTCTTTTGTCCGATTTTTCAGGTCTTCCCATCCTCCCCCCGATTCTGATGGGCGCGCGGCTCCGGATAGTTATTCCGCTCACCTTCGAAACAGTGTCTATAATATTTGGTTCAGCGCAAATCCATGACTTTTTCAAATTTGCATCAAGCCCGAGACATCTCATCAGCGGGAGCGGCTCTTCGATAAAAATATGTTTCTCGCGCACGATATGAGGCACGAGAAGAGTTTCCAGTATATTTTTTATTTTTTCATCAAGCGCAAATGAGAGTTTTTCAGAATATTTTCCATTCTCCCTGATGTAATCAGCAAGGGCTGTATATTCATTAAGACTAATATCATGCCAGAGATAAGTGTATTTCGGATGAAGCGGCACTTTATAGTTATCAGACAGTGAAAGCGCTGTTTTCTGGTCAGGGTTTCTCAAATCCTCAAGTTCCTTTATAGATGTCTTTGCTGCAAGCTCCTGAAGCCACCATTCATAGCAATATGATGAAGGCACAAGCGGATGGTTATTCTCAAGAAAATCCCCGAAGTTTATTAGAATCTCCCCGATATCGAGAATCCTCTGCACCGATGGTCTTATCATGGAAGCTTCTTCCTGGGTATCCACCCTTAAAACATCCCCGTTGAATAAACGTACGGTCGGACCTTCTATTGTGTCCACAGGCCCGATGCCTGCTGCTTTACCCGGGCGCTCCACCTTAATCTGCGTCCCCGCGGCTATAAAGTCGTCCATCATTACCATCGTTGCAGGACTTATTCCGGCTGCAGCAAAACTCGTATTCCTCCCCCTGCCGTACCTGAGCCTGAATCCTCCTGCTCTTGAAGGGTAAGAAAAAACCGGTCTCCCCGCAATCAAATCCTGCAGATATTTATCCTTTGGTTTTAACTGCGCCGAGGCATCATCCGTTTTTACCGTTACAACGAATTTCTCAAGAAAGTCCCAGCCCGGCAGTTTCAATTTATCCACATGTTTTTTAACTTTCGGGGCTTTAAGCGCTATCCCTTCTGCGAGAACAAGCGCCATGCCGCCGCGTATCCTGTTCGTCTCGACGCGGGCAAGGTCGCGCCGTCCTTCTACCTCTGCCTCCTCCGTGGGCTCGCCATCTATGCATATCGGGCAGTTCCTGACAATCAACCTGATTTCCTCATCTGTCGGCAGATATTGGAGGTGGACCGCCCTGTGATACGCGGTTATCTCTTCCACATACCTCTCAACCTCTTCAGTCCGCGGGATGAAACGGTTAATTTTCAGATTTGCACGGATATAATCAGCAGCCAGAACAGACAGCGCCTGTGCAGTGCCGCCCGCGCTCCTTATCGGGCCGGCATAATATATCCTGATATAATCAGAGCCGTCATCGTTCTTTGCAAGGTCTATTTTTGCGATGCCTTCTATTGGCGCTGCAACGACCCCTTCGGTGAGGACGGCCATCGCAACCCTTACCGCAGCCTCGATGGCATCCCTTGGCGATTCAAAACTTTTAATTTCCCCTTTAGCCACAGAAAGTGCTAACTGGAGTGCAGCCTCTTCTCGCGACATGGTGGTTTCAAGTTCCCGCAGCCGTTTCGCCACGCCTTCGATGACGAGGAGTTTCTCAACCCTGTCTGCAAGGTCTTTTGCTATTGGAATTTCTATCGCAGGCGTCGGGTCGGCGCCATTGGCACGCGCGCGATTGGCGAGGTCGATGGCGCGGTTTAACTCCGATTCAAGAGCGCCGAAATACGCAAGCATCGCATCGCTGGCGGCGAATTTCATTTATCAGGCTCCTTTCCTTATCCTCACCGCATTTGCATGTGCTGAAAGCCCTTCAGCCTCCGCAAGACCGATAATCGTCTCACTAATTCCATCCAGCCCTTTCTTATCAATTATCTGGATACTTGACTTTGTTACAAAATGATCTGTGTTGAGTCCAGAGAACATCCGCGCATATCCCGCTGTGGGAAGCACATGGTTTGTGCCCGATGCGTAATCTCCTGCGGATACGGGCGCATGTGAACCAACAAATATTGAGCCTGCGTGCCTGATGCTTCCGAGGATATCCTGCCCTGTCATTATTTCAAGATGCTCGGGCGCGAACTTATTTGAGAATTCGATACATTCATCCAGGGTTCCTGTTAGTATGGCTGCATTTTCAAGCGATTTCCCGATGATTTCTGCCCTGTCCTCTTTTTTTAACCTGTTCTCTATCTCTTGTTTTACCTGCTCTCCAAGTTCTTCCGATGTGGTTACAAGAATTGAAACAGCATTGGGGTCATGCTCTGCCTGTGCAATCATATCTGACGCAATAAAATCAGCCCTTCCCGAACCGTCTGCAATTATCAAAACCTCGCTTGGGCCAGCAGGAAAATCAATAGCTGTACCGCATGCCATCTTGGCGGCGGTGACGTAAACATTGCCCGGTCCAACTATCTTATCCACCTTCGGGATGGTTTCTGTCCCGTATGCCATAGCTGCTATCGCCTGTACGCCTCCGACACGGAATACCCTGTCAGCGCCTGCGATATGCGCCGCGGCAAGCGTCAGCGGGTTCACGGTTCCATCGGGTTTTGGCGGGGTGCATATGATGACCTCGCTCACTCCTGCTACTTTTGCCGGTATTGCGGTCATGAGTGCCGTGCTGGGATATGCTGCCCTGCCCCCGGGAACGTATGCGCCTGCGATATCAAGCGGAATGATTCGCTGCCCGAGTTTAAGCCCTGGCGCAAACTCCTTTATCCAATCCTTCGAGACTTGGGCTTCATGGAATGCGCGAATGTTCGAGGCTGCTTTTTTGATATGGGAAAGTAAGTTTTTATCCAGTGAAAAAAGCGCCTCATGGATTTCATTGTGGGAAACTTCGATTTCATTTATTTTTGCCCTGTCAAACTGTTCTGTATATTTACGAACGGCAGCATCGCCGTTTTCTCTTACATCATTGAGTATCGAGGTTACCGGCGCCAATACATCCGAAAGCCCTGCGCTGCGATTGAACAACCGTGCCGACTCCTCTGCCGTAAGTTCAGAAATAGGTTTGATTAACATTATACGCTGATTTCAGGCTAAAATATGATAAAGATTGTTATTGAAATTTATCGAAACCTTAATCAAAAACTTTATGACCAATGCATACTAAACGAATGACGGTGATAAATAATGGTGAAAATGCCCCCCGATATAAAGGATATCGTTTCCAAGCAAAAACCCCTGCCGATTGCGACAGCAGATAAAAGCGGGAAACCAAACGTTGTATTTGTGACCATGTGGAAAATTCTTGATGATGAAACTATATTATTTGTTGATAACTTTTTCAACAAGACAAGAAAGAACCTTGAAGCAAACCCGAATATGGCAATAGTTGCTTATGATGGCGAAGCCAAGAAATCCTACCAGATAAAAGGAACGGTGGATATCGAAAATAAAGGCGATAGATTTTCAGCCGCAAAAGAGATGGCCGATGCAAAGAAATTACCCGGAAAAGCGGCAATGGTCTTTCATGTTAAAGAAATATACGATGCGACATACGGACCGAATGCCGGGAAAAAGCTGGCTTAATTTTTAACTTATCTTTGCGAACTCTGCGTCTTTGCGGTGCAAAATACTCACTGCAAAGTCGCAAAGAACTGCAAAGTGTTTTTACAGCTTTGCCCAAAACCAATAACATCACCAGCATTATTTATCACCAGGATTATTTAAAACACGAAACGGGTTTGCATCCTGAAAATAAAGAGCGGTTGCTGTCTATAATTGCTCATCTTGAAAAGACTGGAATGATGGAACAGCTTGAACTCATTGAACCAAGATCTGCAGTTCCTGAGGAAATTCAATATATTCATTCGCAGGAATACATGGAAAAAGCCAGAAGGTACTCCGAACTTGAGATTCCGCTTGACTCCGACACGATACTATGCCGTGATTCATACAATGTGGCGCTTCTTGCGGCCGGCGGCGCGATTACCGGGGTTGATGCGCTGCTCGATGGGGCAGATTCCTCTTTTGCTCTTGTAAGACCGCCGGGGCATCACGCAGAACCGGGGAGAGGGATGGGATTCTGCATTTTCAACAATATTGCAATCGCAGCGCGCCATGCACAGAAAAAAGGAAAAAAGCGCATCCTGATAGTGGACTGGGATGTCCACCACGGGAACGGGACGCAGGAGGCATTTTATGATGACCCCACAGTTCTCTATTTTTCAACTCACCAGTATCCCCATTATCCGGGAACGGGATGGCTAAACGAAGTTGGAAGGGGAAACGGTGAGGGCTATAATATCAATGTGCCTCTGCCTGCTGGAACAGATGACGCCGGGTTCATTGCGGCATTTGAGGAGATACTTGTTCCTGTTGCGCTTGAATTCAGACCGGACATGATTCTTGTAAGCGCTGGACAGGATGCCTGCGCTAACGACGGGCTTGCAAATATGAGAATGAGCGTGGGTGGTTTTGCTGTGCTTGCCTCTATCGTAAAATCAATAGCCAGACAAACATGCAATGGAAAGCTTGGCGCTGTCCTTGAAGGAGGATACGACCTTGAGCTGCTTTCGCATTCTGTTGCGGCGGTGCTCAATGTTTTTATGGGGCGGGAACCTGTGAGGAGAGAATCAGCCGTCAATCCGCAGGTCAGGGTGCGGTTAGAAGAAATAAAAAAAATCCAGCGCAAATACTGGCATATTTGAGCCGATAGATTAATACGTAAAAAGCCTTATTTAGACCCCGTATTTAAATACGGGGTATACACGAAGCCCGGTAGTGTAGCGGTCAATCATGCGGGACTCTGGATCCTGCGACCAAGGTTCGAATCCTTGCCGGGCTATAAGTCATCAATTTTAACAATTTTATCCACGTTTCTTTATATTCCAAATTGCTTCTGCTCTTTTAGACTCCTATGACTCCATATCCATCAAAATGGCATATGGCAAAAGCCATGCCGTGCTTGGAGATAAACAAGTTTATTATTACAAGACATGGCCATGATCATGTTCTGAAGAGTGTTCATGTCTGTGTTTATGTACGATTTCTTCGTGCCTGTGATGATGTTCATGAATAAGATTCACCTGCATTAGCAGTTCTGTATTATTCAGGATAGCCTTTGCTTCACCGTTTGCTACTATCCTGTGGTCTTCACTGAAAACGACTGCGCGCTCGGAAACCTCTTCTACGATACCCAGATCGTGCGTTGCAATTATAATTGTCTTCCCGGTTTTTCTAAGTTCAATTAACAATTCGACAAGCCATCTCTGGGTTCGCGGATCAAGCCCGTTAGTTGGCTCATCCAGCAGTATCACATCTGGATTTATAGTTAGTACCGAAGCTATAGCTACCTTTTTTTTCTCGCCGCCGCTCAGCGTGTAAGGGGCACGATCTTTGAGATTTTCGATATTCAGCATCTCCATTACATCATGTACCCTTTTATTAATCTCCTTCTCTTTAATGTCTAGTTGTAGTGGACCGAATTTGATTTCATCCAGAACTGTCGGGCAGAATAGTTGTGCTTCCGAGTTCTGGAATATCAATCCCACTTTTTTCCTGAAAAACTGTGGAAAATCTCCTCCTTCTCCATCCAGAATATTTTCGGTAAGAATTTTGCCGAATGCTTTGACAACACCTGATGAAGGAAAAATCAGACCGTCAAGAAGCTTCAGAAGTGTGGATTTACCGCTACCATTTGCGCCGAGTATTGCTACCTGTTCGCCCTCTTCTATCGAGAGATTAATGTCATTGAGCGCAGGTATCTTGTTTAAGTAGAGGTAATTTACGTTTTTTATTTCAAATATGGTCATGTTTCCTCATACCAGATAGTTCAGCCAGATAACTCCTGTGATAAATGCCAATGAGAAACCAGTCCAGATGCGGTCGATATTTCTTATTTTGAAAGTTCCATGGGATTTAATTTCCCCGTGAAAACCCCGCGACACCATTGCAGAGTGTATCTCGTCACTCATTTTATAGGATTTCATAAGAACAGTTCCTATCCGTGAGGCTACCCAGTTCTGCTCCTTCTTTATTCCCTGACGTGTCGTGTTAGTTTTAATTGTCCTGCTCTTTTTGGCAAGGTGCATTTCCTGTACTATCCTGACAAGTAAGAAGATGTACTGGTATGTCATGCTGAGGACAAGGACAAATATTTGAGGCACACCCAATGTCCTCAATGACTTCATAACATCAACCCACCGGGTTGTGAGGGTCAATAGAACTATTAATGAGACTGAGGTAGCTACTCTGGAAATGAATAACAGTGCTCCAAGTGCTCCTTCTTTTGTAATCGATATCTCTGTGAATTGAAACACCCAGATGTGGATAGTGCTGTTAAAGCGCAGGAGTGTAACAAGCGATTCGCCTGGAGTAACTACATTAAACATGGCCGGGAAGGCTACTATCCCCGAAAAAATAGGGATGAAAAGCCAGACTCTCTTAATAAAGAAAAATAGTTCTACTTTCGAGAGATAAGCAAAGAACAACGTCAATGCATATATTCCCAGGATAATCTCTGTTTTACTGATAAAACTGGTCGTTACTATCAAAAGCAGTATGGTTACTAATTTGACCCTTGGATCAATACTCTGGAGAAAACCTTTAGCATTGGCATATTTTTCAGAGAAAATGGAACGCTCCATCATGCCTGCTATCTCGACAAGTGTTTTCTCAACAAAATTTTTCTTCCCGCCCACGCCGATACTACAGCACGGGCAGGGAGCGCTCTCAGAGAGCCAATCAGGGATTTTCATTTCTCTGTTCCTCTTCTCTTTTCGCGATGATTTTTCCGAGGGTAAGCGTCGCGGTATAAATCAAAGCGATTCCTATTACAGCAGAGAGAATGTAGCCAATGCTTGAATGCAGGAAGCTATTCCCAAAACCTGGCATACTGTAACCTGAGAATATTGCCTGCCAGAGTGTTTCTCCGCTCTTTATACCGGCAGGCACATAACCCAGAGTCTGCTGTAACTCTCCAGAGCCCCATTCACCGAAGGCGGTTCCCTGTGCAAGAAGTCCAATTGGTGTAAGTACAGCCAGTATAAGCAGTCCTATCCATAATTTCTTTTGCGTATTCTTGTTCATACACTCACCCCGGCAGGTATTTTATCCTGTGAAATTGTTCTTTCTGTAAGTCTTAATAGCGATGGGTCTGTCTGCTGCAGGTATCTGACAACCAGAGCTGTAACGATAGCTTCAATAAAACCGAATACCAGCAGATGTTCGAAAGCCATTGCTGGTACTGAAACGCTGAGAGGGTACATGAAATACTGGAATTTTCCGTTAACTGCCGGATAAAGAATCGTTTGTAAACCGAACTCAAATCCAGTTAATGTGGCTGCAACGTTTATACCTATATAGCTTCCAATTCCCGCTCCTATCCAGTGTCGTGATGAGCTTGTATCAGCATTGGCGCTTATCAGTCTATACACATAGTATCCTACAAAAGGCAGTACAACTCCCATATTGAAACAATTGGCGCCGATTGCGGTAATCCCACCGTCTCCAAAGAAGAGCGCCTGAATTACCAGGGCAACAGAAACCGCTACCAGAGCCGCCCATGGTCCTAAAACTATAGCTATGAGCGTGCCGCCCACTGCATGGCCGGTTGAACCTCCGAGTACAGGAACGTTGAACATCATTATTACAAATGAAAAAGCTGCTCCCATCGCCAGCAGGGGAACGTTTTTTGTTTTCAGGTCTTTTTTCAGTTTTCTTGATGCAATGATCCACAAAGGTATCATCACAATCCATAAAGCCATCCATGTTATTGGTCCCAAGTATCCATCTGGAATATGCAAGTTTTTACCTCCTTGAATAATATTTCGCAACGATTCTATTTTAGTTAGTATATAGTATTACAATTTTATAATACAATATATCTTTAGTGTTACGAATATTAACTTTTGTAATAAAAGTATGAATAATCATGAAGGTTTAAATAACTTGTGGTATATTAATTGTTCAATTAATATAAAATCTTAAATCTTCCAGCATCCAACAAAAGGTATTAGCTTTAAGCAATAATTGTTACCTATATGAGCAATGATTTATTCAAAGTACTGAGCAGCACAACTCGGTTGAAAATGCTTAAAACACTGGCAAAAAAAGAAATGCATATCTCAGGGCTTGCAAGAGAGCTAAATCTTTCAAATCCTGTTGTGGCAAGGCATGTTAAAATTTTAGAAACTGCCGGGTTAATTCAGAGAAGGAAATTTGGCAAAACCCATGTGCTGAGAAGTAAAATAGAGAATATTGACAATCTGCTTAATGAGCTTGCAGGCACCTGTGAAGTTAATGTGCCAAAGGGATCGAGTATTCTTGAGGCGTTAAAAAAGGTCGGTGGGGTGGAGGTAAAGGAAGTCCGGGACAAAGAGTTTGTCATATCAATCGACGGCGAGCAGGGCTTCTATATTTATGAAGTCAATGGAAAGTCTCCTGATACTACTGTCGGAGAATTCAAGATTGAAAAAGATTCCACCATAGAATGGAAAAAACTGGTGCCTGTGACGCGGAAGAAAATATTCGTTAAAATTGAAACATAGTCATCATTACCCGTTCAAGTAATAATTAGCACCCAAAAACACATGTTCTTTTGTTATTGTCTGCATGAAGCGTCTGATTTAATATGCACATAGCAGAAGGATTTTTACCCCACCCGTGGTGGGAGATATGGTTTGCTTTGAGCTTACCTGTGGTAGCGTATGGAATATGGAAGATAAAAAAAGCGGTCAGATTAGAACCAGGAATAAAGCCAACCCTGGCTTTGGCAGGCGCCTTCGCTTTCGTTTTATCAGCAATGAAAATACCATCTGTCACAGGGAGCTGCTCGCATCCGACAGGGACTGGATTTGGAGCTATCCTGTTCGGGCCTTCAATTACTGCTGTGCTCGGGTTTATAGTACTCTTATTTCAGGCATTGCTTCTTGCACATGGCGGTATTACTACGCTCGGTGCTAATACCTTCTCCATGGGAATAGTCGACCCGGTAATAGCGTTTATTGTTTATAAAGCATGCACTAAATCCGGAATGAACTTTTATTCCTCGGTCTTCCTGGCTTCTTTCCTGGGAGATATAGCTACATACGTTACAACTTCTTTCCAGCTTGCCCTCGCATTCCCGGCAGCTGTCGGCGGCGTGTTTGCCTCGTTTAAACTGTTTTTTGCAATATTTGCTGTCACCCAGTTGCCTCTTGCAGCTATAGAGGGTATTGTTACAGCCGGTCTGTTCAAATACCTCAAACAGATAAGACCCGATATACTCACCAAGTTGAGGGTTGAAGGGTCACCTCAGGTTACAGAGTCACCTCATGTGGCAGGTGATGCTCAATGAAAAAAACGGGATACTTAATAATCTTCATATCCATAGCAGCCCTGCTATGGCTGATTTATATTACAGCTAACCAGCCAATAAATGGAGCAGGAGCGTGGGCAGGCGGTGACTCTCTTCTCGTGAACCAGATCGCGGGGGTAACTGGCGGCGAGTACAAGCCCTGGTTTACGCCTATATGGAAGCCACAGAGCGGCGAGGTCGAAACTTTCATGTTCTCTTTCCAGGCTGCCATGGGGGCACTGTTCGTAGGGCTTTACGTCGGCTACTACAAAGGTAAAAAAGAAGCTTCAGAGAAGTGAAAGCATGCGCTTGTTCATGGAAGAGTAGGCAATATTTAATGCACTGAAAAATGGCAGGTGATACTCAATGAAAAAAATGGGATACTTAATAATCTTCATATCCATAGCAGCTCTGCTATTGCTGGTTTATATTGCAGGTAACCAGGCAACAAATGGAGCAGGAACGTTGGCAGGCGGTGACGATGACAATCTTCTCGTTAACCAGATCGGAGGGATATCTGACGGCCAGTACAAGCCCTGGTTTACGCCTGTATGGGAGCCACCGAGCGGCGAGGTCGAAACGTTCCTGTTCTCTTTCCAGGCTGCCATTGGGGCAATTTTCGTTGGGTATTACGCCGGCTACTACAAAGGTAAAAAAGAAGTTTCAGGGAAGTGAAAGCATGCGCTTGTTCATGGAAGAGTACGCATATTCTAATGCACTGAAAAATACCAGTGTCAGGTTAAAAGTGCTATTTGTACTTTCTAACGTTATTTTTGGTGTTTTTTCCAATTCTCCAATAGTGCCTTTTATAATTTTTTGTACTATGGTCTTTTTAACCATAGTTATGGCTAAAATTCCTGCAAGAGATTATTTTACGTGGTTTTCCATACCACTGTTTTATGCCATTCCTCTATTTCTCGCCATGATTTTTTTCTTTGGGGGTTTTGAACCCTGGATACAATTCAATTTGCTCGGGTTTAAGCTGATGATGTACAAGGACAGCTTTAATAATGCTTTGCTTATGGTAAGCAGAGTGCTGAGCGGAACTTCCTGTCTGCTCTTTCTTGCGTTTACCACGCCCATGGCAAAGATATCTTCCGCTTTGAAACTACTGAAGGTACCGGATATCATAATTGAACTTTCTATGCTGATATACAGGTATATCTTCGTGGTTTTGGACGAGCTGACCAGAATGGAACTTTCCCAAAGAACGAGGTTAGGATACACTACTTTCAAAAAATCCCTGAACTCATTATCTTTACTTTCCACCAATGTTTTTATCAGGGCTATGAATAGAGGAGAAAAGCTTCATATTGCCATGGAGTCGAGATGCTATAATGGAAAAATAGAATTGCTGGATGAAGATTCTATTCATAAGTTAACAATGTTAGCATTAATCACCTTTGAAGGACTGATTTTTATGGTGATGTATTTAACAAAAGATCTCAGGATTGTTTAGTATGGATATTATAAAAACAGAAGGACTTGAATATGCGTATCCAGACGGGACGCAGGCATTGAAAGGAATAAGCATAGCTATAGAAAAGGGTTCAAAAGTTGCTCTTGTTGGTAACAATGGCGCGGGGAAATCCACTCTTTTTCTTCACTTTAACGGGACTTTGAGACCTACAAGAGGTATGGTAATAATTGAAGGAAAACCCATCAAATACGATAGTAAATCTCTCATAAACCTTAGAACAAAAGTGGGAATGGTCTTTCAAGACCCGGATGACCAGATTTTTGCGCCAACAGTAAAGCAGGATGTTGCATTCGGTCCCCTGAATCTTGACCTGCCAAGAGACGAGGTGGATAGACGTGTTAAATATGCTTTGAAATCTGTGGGGATGGAAGCGTATGCTGATAAACCGCCGCACTTTCTAAGCGGTGGACAGAAGAAGCGTGTGGCGATTGCTGGTGTACTTGCGATGGAACCGGAAATCATAGTGATGGATGAACCTACTTCAGCATTGGATCCACAAGGTTCTTTAGATATTATTGAGATTCTGGATGAATTAAATGCCGATGGAAAAACTATTATTTTCTCTACCCATGATATAGACCTGGCAGCTATGTGGGCAAATAGCATATGCGTTCTTAATGAAGGAAAAATTATAAAACACGGCACTCCGGACCAGATATTTGCCGACCATACAATGATTTCCGAGACCGGGCTTAGACTTCCAACCTTTGTTCAGACTTTCCGTGAGTTAAAGGTGAGAGGAATATCCGGAGGAGACTCACCGCTAACTATGTTGAATTTTGTTGAGTCGGTGTCGAAACCTTTTGATGTTCTTAAAGCGAGATGCACTATAGCGGGCGCAGATGTATGTGCTGGGGAAAATGTAGGTCTGATTATGAAAAACGGTACACTCTGCACAATCAGAGTTGATGCTGATTTGAACGCTAAAACTACTGCCTTCGGCAGAGTAATGCATAATGCAAAAGCTGGCGAGGATATTGTGGTTAGCGAAATAACAGGAACAATTACACCAAAAACCGGGGAGATTAATATAGTGCCCATCCCGCGTATAATAGAAGGTGGCTCAAGAGCAGTCGACCTGGAAACGATACGTGCAGTAATAGCCGAGCACAGCCCACACAAAATAGGGGCTATGGGAACCTCTGCAAAAGTAGTGGTTAGAAAAGCAGGTATTCAATGCGATTTTGAGGTGGACGTAATCCAATCAAGCATACTTGCTGCCCTGAGGGGACTAAATGTTATGGTGTTTGCCACTGGCGGTATGATTGAACGTGTTATTCAGAAAATAGAAAGCAACAATAAGCATAGTGGGCAGGAAATTAAATTTTCATCACTGGCTATCCAGGCATCATTATAGTTGGTTTGTCTATCGTTTTAACTACTTGAACCTCGGATGTGATTATTGGTTGAAGCGTTATACCAGTGCTATTTTATACTTCCTGCCCAGGCTTTATCGTGGTCAGCTTCACGTTCTTTACGCCTTTTAGCGCCATGATCTTTTCAGCGACTGCTTTTACTTCTTTTCCATCGCCCTGGAGCATGAGCACTTCCATACATTCATCATGGCTTATATGAACGTGTACAGCCGACCTTGTAATAGCAGAGAACTCATGCTCTAAGTCCAGAAGCGAACCAACAAGCCCGCGCTGGGAATGATCATAAGTCATAGATAAAATACCAATTCGCTCGCCTTCGACCTCGCTCATCCAGTCATAGTAACGGATATAGCTTCGTATTGCGTCGCGTATGCCTTCAGAACGGGATGAGTACCCTCTTTTTGTTATGATTTCATCGAATTTTACAAGCAGGTTCTCGGGAAGAGAAACGCCAATTCTTGACAGGTCTTGCTCCATATAAAGTCTCCTTTATCAAGAATTGAAATTGTAGAGTATAATCTTTTGCATTTTTGAAACCGCAAGGAAAAGTTTATATGTTAATAATACTTTTATTAACTATCGTGTTACTAAATATGAAATACTTTCATATTTGTATGTCGATGAGGTGATAAAAAGATGGTTAACGAAAGTACGGAAAGCATAAAAAATGAGGTCGAATCGGTTGTGAACGAGGCAGTGAACAAAATATACAAGCAGGGTCAAAAAGTCCTAGATGCCTTCAACTGGGCTGTGGATACGATTAAAGACCAGCATGGGGAAGGCTACCACGCTCTGGCGATCCTGGACGTCATGTACCCAAAACTTGGTCTGAAGGAACAGAAGCTCCTCGCTATGAGGATACCATGCGGCGACACCATGGACTGGTAAGGAGTGGGCTTATCGGGGGTTTAACTCCCCCACCTCCTATTTTTTCCAATTGCAACCTTATTTTCCAATCAATATTACAAATGATTTTCAGGATGACCGCCTGCTGTCTAATATTGTGCAAAATCTAATATACTATAATGATTTATTGTGCATTATCTGGATATTACAAAATTATAAATTCGTAATACAATATTTGTAATATTTAGAAAACTATTAATAATTTTCAATTAAGGAGGTATAAATTTGCATATCCCTGATGGTTACATCCCATTGGAACAGGCAGCAGTCTACTGGATAATCGCAATATTATTTATCGCAAGGTCGATAAAATGGGCGCGTAAAGACTTAAACGAAAACATGATACCGCTCTTCGGCGTGCTTGCGGCCGGCATGTTCGTTCTGCAGACTATAAATATCGCAGCCAACCTGCTCATACCGGTTCCGATGCTCACAGGCGTAAGCTGGCATGTGGTCGGTGCAACGCTTGCCGCGATAATATTCGCAAGCCCGTGGGCTGCAGTTCTTTTGATAACGCTTGTGCTCGCAGTCCAATCTCTTTTCGGGGACGGCGGCATAACAGCCATGGGGGCGAACATACTGAATATGGGAATTATCGCTGGTTTCATTGGATATTATAGCTATATAGGTTTAAGCAAATTATCAATAAAGCGTCCGATTGCAATATTCACAGGCGCGTGGCTAAGCATGATTTTACCAGCAATCGCCCTTGCATTTGAGTTATGGTTCGCCGGCACATTCCCACTAAAACAGGGTGCGCTCCTCATGGGCACATTCCAGGGCGTGGCAGGAATAGGAGAAGGACTTATTACGGTCATAGTATTTGGCGCCATCATAAAAGCGCGCCCCGACATAGTTGAAGAGGATGCACCCCAGAAAGTCAGCACAATAAAAGTGGCTGCTGCCGGAATCGTTGCTTTATTCGGGCTTGCCATTGCAGCGCCGTTCCTTACGTCTTCCAATCCTGACGGGCTCGGGCAAACAGCAAACGTTGTCCTGAAACATGAAATTAACAGTGCGATAACGCCTCTCTTCTCAAGTTACTCAATACCGGGTATGGGAGAGATGGGGAAAGTGGCTGCAATAGTCATCGGATTCGCAGCTATAATCGCAGTCTGGTTTGTAGCAGCAAAAATACTCAAAAAAGGTTCAACATGATAAAACGAGGTGTCTCTTTGTGAACATAATCGAAACCCGAGAACTCACACACGTGTACCGTGGAAAAATAACAGCGCTGGATGGCGTCAACTTCACTGCAAAACCGGGTGAACGAATTTCCATAATAGGAGCGAATGGAGCAGGAAAATCCACACTTTTCAAGCACTTCAACGGGATACTCAAACCGACAAGCGGCGATGTTCTGATAAAAGGCGAGTCGATAAGCAGCAAGAACATCCTTGATGTAAGGCGGACTGTTGGCGTCGTATTTCAGGACCCTGACGACCAGATATTCGCGCCGACTGTCAAACAGGATGTGGCTTTCGGCCCAATGAACCTGGGTTTAAGCCCTGGTGAAATCGAAAAACGGGTGCGGGAGTCACTTGAAACCGTGCGGCTCACCGGCTTTGAAGAAAGGGCGCCGCACCACCTGAGTACGGGCGAGAAAAAGAAAGTCGCCATAGCAGGCATACTTGCCATGCGTCCTGAGGTGCTCGTGTTGGATGAACCCACAGCAGGACTTGACCCTGGCGGTGCGATGCGTCTCATAAAGCTCATAAATGAAATGAACAGGTACCTCGGGATAACCATCATAACGGCAACGCATGAAGTGGACATAGTGCCGCTGCTTTCAGACAGGGTATGCATAATGTCGAAAGGTAAAATAATTGGCGATGGAACGCCTCTTGAAATGTTCTCATCGCCCGAACTCATCAAAAAAACTCACCTGCGCCTGCCCATTGTAGCCCGGCTCATGGAAATGCTGCAGGAGGCAGGTGTGCCTGTCGGTGTCAAGTTCACGCTTGAAGAGGCTAGGGATGAGCTTTTGCGGGTCGTGAAATAAATGCATATGTCCATCACGGAATTTGAGCGCGAAACATATAGGAAATCACCCATCCATCGCATAGATGGCAGGATTAAGATTCTTATGACTCTTGCAATTATTGTATA
The DNA here is from genome assembly GCA_902386255.1 of uncultured archaeon. Classification (GTDB taxonomy): domain Archaea; phylum Halobacteriota; class Methanosarcinia; order Methanosarcinales; family Methanoperedenaceae; genus Methanoperedens. Next base: position 14,149 of record CABMII010000102.1, on the reverse strand, counting down.
TGCCGTAGCTCTTCCACGCATGGATTCCCTTGATTTAATTAAACTTGGCTTACTTGAGATATATCTTATAATTCTCATGATGTTCGCAAGGCTTGAATTCTCATATCTTGCAATGCGGTTTGCGATTGCGCTTCCTTTCGGCCTTGGTATTGCGGCATTCCAGCCATTCGTGAGACAGCCATTCATACAAGATTTTACAATATTATATACCCTCCCGCTTGGAATCGAGGTCAGCCGTGAGGGTGCGCTTTTTGGAGTAATCATATTTGCAAAATTCCTAGTGTGTATAAGCGCAGTTATACTTCTATCGTCCACCATTCCTATGAGCGAGCTTGTTTCGTCGGCGCGGCGCCTGGGGCTGCCAAAGGAACTCGCTCTCCTTTTTACCATGATGGTGCGCTACCTTTTTGTTTTCTGGAACATGCTTGGAAGGATAAGAACCGCCCAGAAAACGCGGTGCTTTGAGATATGGAATAAGAATGTGCCGAGAAAATGGACTCTTGAGCAGATTGGCTACACCATCAGTTCCCTTTTTGTCCGCTCATATGAACAGGGGGAGCGGACGTACCAGAGTATGCTATGCAGGGGTTATAACGCTGATGCGCATGTGTATGTGGGCAGGAAAAAAATAACCGCTCCTGATATTTTTATATTCACTCTCACCATTGCCATCATCGCGGCAGCGCAGGTTCGGGTCGTCTGAGCGATTTTATTTTTGCCTTTTCAGTAAGATTGAAATACCATCATATACAGAATTGTTATAAAAGGAGGCAACTATGCCAGAAAGAAAATATGTTATAGAATCCAGAAGATATATAGGCGAAGATGGGAAACCCACATTTGACAGGTGGGTCACAAGTTCAAACGTCATCGAAATAAAACATAACGACCAGTATCTGGTGTTCTTCCCGCTTGAGGGAGAACAGGCAGGAAAGAAACACTATATACCGTTCTCAAACATTCACATTGTCAGGGAATTGTGAAATTACTTAATGGGTGTGCCTTCTGTTTTTGTTAATTCCTTGAAGGCGGCCATTAACTTTTTTGTAATCTTGCCGGGCTTCCCGTCAGCGATCAAACGACCATCGATTTTGGTAATCGGGGCTATTTCCGCCGCCGTGCCGGTTACAAATACCTCGTCTGCCGTATAAATATCGAACAGGCCCATATTGACCTCAGATACTTCTATCTCTTCCTTCCTTGCAAGTTCTATTGCTGCTGTCCTTGTTATTCCCCTGAGATTGTTAAGTGTGGGAGGGGTGATAATCCTGCCGTTCTTTACGACAAAAATATTATCTCCTGAACCCTCAGAAAGATTTCCGTGAACGTCAAACATTATTGCTTCATCGCCGCCTTTTGCATTCGCTTCTATCTTGGCGAGGATGTTATTGAGATAATTTAATGATTTAATGTTTGGGGGCAGGGCTTCAGGCGCATTTCTCCGGACGCCAACCGTAATCGCCGTAAGACCTTTTTCATACAGGTCGCCGTACATTGCACCCCATTCCTGTGTGATAATGAACACATTGGGTTTGGGACATTTCCTGGGGTCAAGGCCCAGGTCCCCGTCACCCCGTGAAACGATGGGTCGGATATAGGCGTCTTCCAACTTGTTCTTCTTGAGCGTTTCTATAATCGCTTTCTTCATTTCCTCCTTTGAAAGAGGGATTTTCAGGTCAATCGCTTTTGCGGAATCGTACATCCTGTCAAGATGCCCATCGAGCCTGAATATCCTGCCGTTATATGCTCTTATACCTTCAAAAACACCATCGCCATACAAAAAACCGTGGTCATATATTGAAGTTCTTGCCTCCGGTTTTGGCACAAATTTTCCATTGAAATAGATTACTAAATCCATGAGAATCCCAGTCTCATAGGGAAAAACTATCATATATGCGTTTTGATAGTCATTGTCTGCAGGTTCGCAGAGAAATTAATGAATTCAATTATCCAAAAAGTTTTGATTATAAAGACTTTTCTTTTTTAATTTATATTAAAACGTAAGATTTATATTTAATGAATACATTTAAAGCAGTAGGGTGAAATATAATGAAAAGTCTTTCAGTCAATGTGCTCGACAAAGCCGACGAGGAATTTGCGGACACGCTTATCGATTTGGGATTAAAGAGAAACGTAGCAAAAGTGCTTACATATTTAAAAAACGTTAAAGATGTAACTTCCAGGGACCTTGAGATGGGTTCGGATTTGAGGCAGCCTGAGGTCAGTATCGCCATGCGAGAACTGGAGGAGCTCGGCTGGATTGCAGAAAGGGAAGAGAAAAAACCCGGAAAAGGCAGACCGTATAAGATTTACCAGCTCAAAACAGATATCGATTCAATCATTGAGCATCTTGAAAACCAGAAGAAAAAAGAATCGCAGGCCATGATGGCAAGCATCAAACGTCTGAAGGAATTAACAAAATAATCTTTTCCGGGAGAGTGGGGAATAAGTGTAATGTGAAGCTGCATGAAAAGAAAAAAGCTAATAGCAGCAATCATAATATTTTTATTAGTTGCATTAACAATAGCTTTTTTTACACTTACTTACACAAAAGAAGGAAACGCCCTAATCGCCACGAATTTTATAAAAAATGAGGCAACATATAAATTTGATGGGATTCCCGGCTCATTCAAATTAAATTATACACTCCCTCTGAAATGCATGTATTGCTGGGAATTCTATTTTGAATACCAGAGCAGGAATTCCGGATACGGTGATAGGACAAATGTCATTGTAAATCCTGTGGTTACAAATCATACTGCCGTAATCGTCATGGAAAACGGAACTATAAAATCAGCTGTTCTGGATAACAAATGGGATATGAAAACACAAAAACTTATTGAACTCACTATTCAACCTCAGCCACAACGGCGGCGTTTACGCTGATAATGTTTAATTAGCATCAATTTACAGGATGTTCTTGCCCTCAATGAAAGGCATATTGTACATGGTGGAATATTTCCTTGCATCATCTTTTGAAAGGGCTTTCCCTGTATTTTCATCAAGCATCTCGCATACTACCATAGAAGGGTTAATTCCTGCTTTTAATGCCAGTTCTATTGATAATTCTGTCTGCCCCCGCCGCTCATTTAAAAGACCTGAAGCCGCGCGAAGCAGGGCGACATGCCCCGGTGACCTGAATTCCTCGCCAAAATCAATAATTTCCCCATTTAAAACCCTGTATACGGTTTCGCCTATTTTTCTGATGGTGAGAGCCCTATCGTTATCGGTAATTCCGGTAAACGTGTTCCTGTGGTTCACCCACAATGAAAATGATGAACGAGAGTCATAAGGGATATCCCCTTTTTTTTCAACAAGCGTGCGCAAAGCCTTATTTCCATTTAAAGAGACACTTCTTAAGACATCTGACATAAAAGGCAATCCAAGCTTTTCAGCGGCGCTTCCGTGAATTGCAACGCAAATCAGCCCTCCGCCATCCCGCCGCATCCTGGCAATGTCGGCAGGCGTGATTGAAATCGCCGGGATTACGAGGTCGGTCTCGCCTTCCCTGTCATCCGCATCATAAAGCAGTATCATTTTGCCTTTGCGTATCGCATCGATTGCATCTTTGAGGTTCATTTGATGACCTCCACCTGGACCGCGCTCCCATCCCTGATATCCAGGTGATTCCGGAGGTTAACAGGGGCAATTATTTCAATTATATCTTCAGGATAGTGCGTCCTTTCTGGTGTAATAACAGCTCCTTTAACATCTGAAATCCTGACATTAAAACAGGAGCCTTTCCCGAATGTCCTGTTCTCGTCTGTAAATCCTGAAATCCTGATATGCCCGGTAATTCTTTTGCGAAGCTCAATACTTTTCGCATCAAGTTTGACATTCAATGTGCCGGGATAGGGGTCAAACCCGAGTTTTTCCCGGAATTGTTTCCTGTAGCCCTCAAGTGAAATATAATACTGGCCTTCACCTAGCCCCGTGACAACCTTTCCGGATAGGATTTTTGTGCTTCCATTCCCTGAGAATATTTCCTGGTAGTCATACAATTCTTTTTGCAGGGCAAGGAGGCCATTTTTTGTTATGGAAACCTTCTGCCCATCAGGTAAAACCTGCCTTGAAATGAGGTTCTCATCTTCCAGAGCTTTGAGCTTTCTCGCTGCGGTTTGCTGGCTTGAATCTATATATGAAGCAAATTCAACCGATGATAATTCCAGAGGTTTATTATGCGCGCCGAGAAGCGCAAGTTTTTTTAAAGAAATTATATCCATAAGCCACTCATTTTTGGGATGCTACTCAATAATGGATTTAATAAGGGATAAAACTTTTCGTTGATTACTTTGCCACCGGGTAAGAACCCAGTATTTTGAGCATCCCGACTTTATTTTTTATTTTATCAAGAGCGTCTTTTATTATCCAGTCCTCGCTATGTCCTTTCATGTCGATATAAAAAAGATAATCACCGAGGACTTTTTTCGTCGGGCGCGATTCTATCTTTGTCAGGTCGATTCCCTTGTTTGCAAATTCCCCGAGAATTTCATAAAGCGCACCAGGCCTGTTTTTTTCAAGATACACGATGATAGAGGTCTTATCATTGCCTGTGGGCTTCGGTGTGGTTCTTCCAATTACGACAAAGCGGGTGAAGTTCTCGCTTGCGTCCTGTATGTTTTCATCCAGTATATTCAGCCCATACGTCCTGGCAGATTCCCGGGATGCAATGGCAGCAAATTCCTTTGATTCCAGTGCAAGCTTTGCTGCCTGCGATGTGCTCAGGGTCGAGTGCACCTCTATATTATTGAAATTCTTTTTAATATATTTCCTGCACTGTGATAATGCCTGGGGAATGGACATGATTCTTTTGATTTCGCTGCGTTTCCCTTTTGAAAGAAGACAGTGTTCTATCTGGACTATTACCTCGCCTGAGATTTTCAATTGTTGCTCCATAAGAATGTCAAGCGTTAGTGTTACAGACCCTTCAATGGAATTTTCTATGGGCACGATGCTGTAATCCACTTCCTTTCGCAAGAGCGCATCCACTGTATCGAATATATCATCGTAGTATCGCAATTCCGCCTTTTCATTCCATTGTCTTGCGGCTTTTTCCGAATAAGAGCCCTGAGGCCCTAAAGTCCCGATTATCATCTGCCCTATATATTGAAGGGATAAAGAAATAGTTTGTTAATAATGTGAAGGTTATCTGGATTTTTAGCAAACTTTTAAAACCAATCTCCCGTATTAAGAGCGGAGATCAATTTGAAACTGACAAAATATATACCATTCATTGGCATGGCTTTCGTGCTGCTGCTCGTCCAGATGATTGCGGTAGCGCTCAGCAAACCATTTGACGTGAATCAGATCAAAGCTTTTTCCAACCCGGAAGCTACAAGTAATGTGATTTACTGGGTGGCGATTATCCTCATTTTTACAGCTTTCATATTGGTTGTGATAAAACTGAATAAAAAATGGATGATACAGGCTTTTATCTTTTTTACCGTGATTTCGACCTTATATTATGTTTTCTTTGCCATTTTCACATATTTCTTACCACCTGTAACGAATTTCTTTTTAACCCTTATACTTTCAGCAGGTTTGACGATTGTCCTTTATAAATTCCCCGAATGGTATGTAATCGATATCGTTGGCATAATCATTGGGGCGGGCGCGGCTTCGATTTTTGGCATCTCGCTTGATATTATTCCGACTTTGCTGTTACTTGTCCTGCTGTTAGTATATGATTATATTGCGGTGTACAGGACAAAACACATGATAACGCTTGCTGAAGGCGTGATGGATTTGAGGCTTCCCATATTATTGGTCATCCCGAAACACTGGAATTATTCCTTCCTTACTGAGAAGTTCGACAAGGAAGAACGGGAGGCATTCTTTATGGGACTCGGAGATGCCGTGATGCCCACGATACTTGTTGTTTCAGCTAACTTTTTCAAAACTGAGGCAACCTATTATTCACTTCCGCTCATAGGCTCCGTGAATATTCCCGCAATTGGCGCCATAATCGGGACATTTGCAGGGTTCGCAGTGCTCCTGGGATTTGTGATGAAGGGTAAACCCCAGGCCGGCCTGCCGTTCCTAAATGGTGGGGTAATCCTTGGGTACGTGGCCGGAAGCCTGATAGCAGGTTCTCCGATAATATAGATTTTAAAAAAAGCAGACTTAAATGGCCTGCTTTCCGCGCTCGCCGGTGCTCAGACGTATGACCTCTTCAACAGGATAGATGAAAATCTTACCGTCTCCGTTCCTGCCTGTTTTTGCTACCTCACTTATGGCCTCTATCGCAGGTTCCACCTTATCGTCGTCCACTATAATGTCAAGCTTGAGTTTTGGCAGGAACTCCACGCAATACTCACCGGCCCGCCATTGCAGGCAGACGCCTTTCTGGCGCCCGCGCCCCTGCACATCCGTAACAGTCATGCCCACAATGCCTTTCTTTTCAAGCCCTGCTCGAACCGCATCAAGATTTTCAGGTCTAATTATAGCCTCGATTTTTTTCATTTTTTCACCTCATGCGTATGCTCTTTCAGCATGCTGTGCAATATCAAGACCAATGGCTTCCTCATCCTCGCCTACACGCATTCCTATGGTTGCGTCTATGACTTTTGCAATTATGTATGTCACAACGAATGCATATACCCATGTAACTCCGACGGCAGTTATCTGCGTTGTGAGAAGCGCGGAATTACCATGAATCAGGCCGTTTGCGCCTGCGGGATTTACAAGAGTCGTAGCGAAGATGCCTGTTGCTATGACACCCCATGCCCCGCCCATGCCGTGACATGCCCATACATCAAGTGATTCATCTACGTTTTGCCTCATTCTGAAAAGCATTGCATAATAACTTATCAAGGCCGCGATTCCGCCAATTGCTATTGCTGCAAGGGGTGTGACGAAACCTGAGGCGGGAGTAATGGCTGCAAGACCTACCACGCCGCCGGTTGCAGTGCCGAGAACACTTGGTTTCTTATGATACCAGCTAAGGAGCATCCACACAAGCGCTGCAGATGCCCCGGCTGTATTGGTTACTACAAATGCGCTGGCAGAAAGCCCGCCGCTTGTTATCGCACTTCCTGCATTGAATCCGAACCACCCGAACCAGAGAAGAATTGCGCCAAGCATTGTCATGGGTATGCTATGCGGCTCCATCTGATGTTTCCCGAATCCTTTGCGGGCACCTATCACGATCGCAACTGCAACCGCAGATACCCCTGCGCTCACGTGCACAACGGTTCCCCCGGCGAAATCAAGAACGCCCATGTTTCGAAGCCAGCCTCCTGCACCCCATACCCAGTGAGCTATTGGGTCGTATACAAGGGTTGCCCAGAGTAAGGAGAAAATTAAGAACGCACTGAATTTGATGCGTTCAACGAATGCGCCCGTGATAAGCACTACTGCAATTATTGCGAACATTGCCTGGAATATCATAAACGCAAGCGAGGGAATGGTCGCCGCATAATCCGGATTTGGTTCCTGTCCTACTCCATTAAGCCCTACCCAGTTAAGATTGCCAATCAAACCATGTACATCAGGACCAAAGGCAAGGCTGTAGCCAAAAAGCACCCATTGCACACTTATCAATGCAAGGATGGCAAAACTGAACATCAGGGTCGAGAGAGAATTTTTCTTCCTTACCATACCGCCGTAGAATAAACCCACGGCGGGTATCATCAACATCACAAGAGCCGAGCTTATAAGAACCCATGCAGTATCGCTGCCATTTATTTTCGATGCTTCCGCGGCCTGGACAGGAACAGCAACCGCAAACAAAAAAATGCCAATCAGTAATAACAGGTTAATTGATTTTTTCATGCCAGTTTCTCCTTTCTATAAGGTATGCGGATACCTACTGTCTACTTATTATATATAAATTTAACTCAAAATCATTGGTTTAACTAAAATAAGTTTTCGTATAAAAAAATGAAACCTGGGGATTCCAAATCATATCCCTAAACCAGGTTTTGTTCACTGATATATGAAGTTCTCTGATATCTTCGTGTATTTCTCAAGTTCCTTCTTCGAATGCGGCTTCACTTTCGTCATGGCATCTCTGAAATTATGGTAGCCAACTTTCAGTCCTCTGGCAGAGTTTTCATCGTCTGTAGGCTTCCCCGAGGTCACATACTCCCTGATAGCAAGTATCGTGGCTTCATTGCACACGGATGCAATATCCGCACCGGTGAAACCTTCGGTATCATCAGCAAGCGTATCAAGGTCAACATCGCTATCAAGCGGGGTTTTAGTAGTGTGGACTTTGAATATCTCAAGTCTTGCGTTCCTGTCAGGCGGCGTGACATAGATAAGCCGGTCAATCCTTCCGGGTCGGAGAAGCGCCGGGTCTATGATATCGGGCCTGTTCGTTGCCGCAATCACGGTAATGTTGTGCAGTTCTTCAAGCCCGTCGATTTCTGAAAGCAACTGGCTGATAACCCTCTCTGTAACATGGGAATCTGAACCCGTTCCTCGTACAGGTGTTATTGAATCAATCTCATCAAAAAAGATGATGCATGGCGATGCCTGTTTTGCTTTCCTGAAGGTCTCACGGACCGCCTTTTCGCTTTCACCGACCCATTTGCTCAGGAATTCGGGGCCTTTTACGCTTATGAAATTCGCCTCGCTTTCGGCAGCGACAGCTTTTGCAAGCATTGTCTTGCCTGTTCCGGGCGGGCCGTAAAGCAGGATTCCCTTCGGCGGTTTTGCGTTTGTCTGCTTGAACAGCATTGGATATTTCATCGGCCATTCAACCGCCTCTTTTAATTCCTGTTTTGCATCAAGAAGCCCGCCAATGTCGCTCCAGTGGACATTTGGCGTTTCTATGAACACCTCGCGAAGCGCCGATGGGGTAATTTCACGCAGGGCATTACCGAAGTCCTCTGCTGTCACAGTCATCTTGTTCAGGATTTCTGCCGGAATGCTCTGAACCTCAAGGTCAAGTTCAGGCAGCACGCGTCTTATGGAATTCATGGCCGCTTCCCTGGCCAGGGCTGCAAGGTCTGCGCCCACGAAGCCGTGGGTAAGGTCGGCAAATTTTTCAAGTTTCACATCATCAGCCAGGGGCATTCCCCTTGTGTGGATTTGCAGAATCTCAAAACGCGCTTTCCTGTCCGGGACGCCAATCTCGATTTCACGGTCAAACCTTCCTGGGCGGCGAAGCGCCGGGTCAATGGCGTTCGGCCTGTTCGTGGCGCCTATGACCACGACTTTGCCGCGGGCCTTGAGGCCGTCCATCACAGCCAGCAATTGCGCCACGACGCGCCGCTCCACTTCACCTGTGACTTCCTCTCTTTTCGGGGCGATGCTGTCTATCTCGTCAATCAGTATGATGCTGGGTGCATTGTCCTCAGCCTGCTGGAATATCTCCCTGAGTTTTTCTTCCGACTCACCGTAGAATTTACTCATGATCTCAGGCCCGCTGAGTGTGAGGAAATTCGCGTTAGTTTCTGATGCGAGGGCTTTTGCAAGAAGCGTTTTTCCGGTTCCCGGCGGACCGTGAAGCAGTACACCCTTCGGGGCTTCAACCCCAAGGCGTTCAAATAGCTCAGGATGCCGGAGCGGAAGTTCGATCATCTCCCGTACTTTCCTTACTTCATCTCCCAGCCCGCCGATATCCTCATACGAAACCCTCGGAATGGAGGGCATTTCTTTTGCAGGCTTATCGCTTATCTCTATAGTCGTGCCCGAACCGATTATGACAGAGTCTGCGACGGGTTTTATGGATATGACCACAAGGTCAACGCGTCGTCCCATGATATTCAGTTCCACTACATCACCGCGGGTGATTACCCTTCCTTCAAGGTTATGGGCAAGATATGCCTCACCGCCCTGGATTTTCAGCGGCTGCGTCGGTGAAAACAGGATTTTTTCAGCTGGCGCCGTATGTATCTTTCGTACATGCACCCTGTCGTCGATGCTTACGCCTGCATTTCGTCTGACTGTCCCGTCAATGCGTATGAGACCGCTGTTACTGTCCTCAGGATAACCAGGCCATATTATTGCGGCCGTCCTTTTCGTGCCTTCAATACCTATGACATCGCCTGTTTGAAGCCCGAGCTCATAGGCGGCCTCAGGGTCTATCCGCGCAATACCGCGCCCTGCGTCGTATGATTTTGCTTCGATGACTTTTAAAGTCACAGCTTTATCTTTTTTATCCATAATTCTCTTATTAAACTCCTGTAATAATTATTCGATTTTGACAATTTTTCCTTCAGGTTTGACTGAGCCTTTGAGTTTGAGAGTGACTTCAAGGACGCCGTTGTTATATTTTGCTCTCGCGCTGTCGGGGTTGACGGGCGAGGGAGTTGCTATGTTCTTAAAGTATTTTCTGTCCGAGCTCTCCGCTTTTATGACCAAATGGTTCTCTGTTGCATTGAGTTCGATATCCTCTTTTCGAATTCCCGGCATTTCTGCGGTTATGCACAGTTCTTTATTTTTCTCATCAATTATGGAACTGGCAAATGGCTCTCTCACATCTTGCCCTTTTGAACCAGGCAATCCGGCTATTTGCGGAAGATCTTCCTCCCTCATGTTCCCGAATTGCTCTACATGCGGGATACCGTCAGGACCGATATGCATGCTGAATCCGTAAACCATAGGTTCTTTTCCGGTTTCGCGTATCATTTTCTCCATAAGTTCGTTCATTTCTTCGATTTGCTTCTCGAATTCTTCAAAAATTCCCTTATCATTTCTTCTCCATCCTTCGAACATATTTGTACCTCTATTTTTATTTCTTTTTTGTTTTTATATACTTTAGCCTATAATGTAATTATTTTCATCTTTTTTTATGATATCTTTTCGTTCCATTCTATCCAGGTATTCCTCAAGCACATATTCGGGTATTCCAAGCTGCATGGATAACACACGCTGGGTCATATGGCCTTTAAGGAGCGCATAGAGTATTTCAGCCTCTATGTGGTCTTCCGCGACATCCTCGATGGCGTTCATACAACGCCCCATCGCCTCGGTTATGCTTGACTGGACTTCCTGGTACTCCTGCATCAGGGAGCGGCGATGTTCAAGAAGCCCCTCTACCTCACTATAGACGGATTTTAACCCCGAGATGGCTTCCTGGGATTTCACATGGTTCATGGGCGCATCAGTGATAGCGATTGTCGTTGTCTCCACTTCAAAGGAGTAAGGCGACACAAATACTTCAAGACGGAGGTTGTCTGTTATATGGAAGTACTTGCGCCGCTGGTCGTCCACGTTGCCTTCAATCAGACCCGCTTTCTCAAGAAGCAGAAGATGCCCGAGGACAGCTTTGGCGCCTACATCGAGCCGTTCTGCTATTTCGCTCATGTAGCAGGGGCGGCTTGCAAGGAGGTGCAGTATTTTCCTTCGGTTTTCGTTCCCGAGTATGTCCAACAGTTGTGCCGATTCCATATTTATGCTTCACCCCGAGTTAGTGACTTGAGGTTACTAACCTTAGGTTAGTGACGATAGTATATATAGGTTACGTCGAGTTTTCCCTGGTGTAGCATCCCTGAATTTAGAATCGTATTCTTTTTCACTGATTTTTGCTGCTTTTCTTCGTTGCGCTATCCCTGGTGATGTGCGAAAACTATTTTTACGTTGAGTCTAATTATAGACTGCTATTATTTTAGGATAGCTTTTATATAAATTATTACAATAATTAAATCGGATGTGAAATATAGTGGAAGATAAAGAATTACCAGGCAATATTCCCTTAAGACTGGGCGAATATATCCGGGTGCTGAAGCTGACAAGGAAACCAACCAGAGAGGAGTTTAACGTAATAGCAAAAGTAGCCGGGGCAGGTATATTATTGGTCGGATTTATAGGGTTTGTCATATACCTGTTAATCACCGTATTGCCTAAATCTATATGAGGGATGTTAAAATGAATGAAGAGGTTTCAACTGCCATATATGTTGTAAAGACAACAGCAAACCAGGAGAGAACTGTTGCCAACCTTATGGAGAAGGTGGCAAAAAAAGAACATCTTGCAATTCATGCCATCCTTGCACCTGACGAGTTAAAAGGATATGTTCTTGTCGAGGCGGAGGGTCCTGAGGTCGTTGACCAGGTCATCCAGAACGTGCCGCATGCAAGGACTCTGGTGAAAGGCCAGTCAAGTTTTGACGAAATCGCGCACTTTCTCATACCAAAACTTACCGTAACCGGTATAACGGAAGGAAGTATAGTAGAACTTATTTCAGGTCCTTTCAAGGGTGAAAAAGCCAGAGTAAAAAGGATTGATGAAACTCATGAAGAGATTACCGTTGAACTGTTCGAGGCGATGGTTCCCATTCCGGTCACAGTTCGCGGAGATAATGTGAGAATATTGAAACGAGAGGAAGAAGAGAAATAATATTAATAGGAGAAATATAAAATGGTAAGCGTTGTAGAAGCATTAGTCTCCGGCGGTTCAGCTACCCCGGGTCCGCCGCTTGGTCCTTCACTCGGGCCGCTTGGCGTAAATGTAAAAGCGATTATAGATAAGATAAATGAGCAAACAAAAGCGTTCAGCGGAATGCAAGTCCCGGTTAAAGTCATCGTGGATGATAAGAAACAATTCACGATACAGGTTGGAACTCCGCCGACTTCGGCCCTCATAAAGAAAGAGGCAGGAGTCGAGACCGGCTCAGGGACGCCCAATACGAAAACCGTGGGCAATATTACTGTGAAACAGGCAGTAAAGATTGCACGCATGAAGAAGAACGACACTCTTGCAAAATCATTGAAAAATACAGTGAAAGAGGTTGTTGGCTCATGCGTCCCGCTTGGAGTTACTTTTGAAGGCTTAAATCCTAAGGAAGCTATTGCGGCTATTAATAGCGGTAAATTCGACTCGGAGTTTTCCGAGCCGCTGTAATTTTTTTGGTTACAGCGAATATACTTTTTTAATCAGCTTATCCCAACATCAGCTTTGTTCTCCGTGATGTGGAGGTAGGTGAGAGCCCCGGGGCCGGGGTCGTAATACAGGGTGTACGTTGATTTGGTGGTATCCACTTTATTGCAACCATGTTCATCATGACCTTGGCTTTGGCATGTCTGGAAAATAACATCATTCCCCATGAGCAAGATGTAATGTTGCATTAAATCGTATGCACTGTAATTGGTGACGTGGTCTTGACATGATGATGGGCTCCATGTGGGGCATGGACTATCTTCTTGATATGTGAGGTTCAGGCTCTTGTTCAAGAAATCAACTCTTTCAGGGTCAGTCTGAGGAGAATTTCCGCTTTCCCAGTCTTCATGAACACTGGGTACCCCAGTCGAAGTATATTCTATATACACATTATAACTGCATCCACTGCCGTCATGTTCATCGTGTTGCTCATGGTGCTGAACACCTATTTCTAATGTTGCAGTTCCTTGTGTTGCAGTAGCATACCAATCTCGAGCGCCACAAGATTCTCCTGAACCCAGTTTATATAGATTAAATGAAAGATTAGTTAATGGGGTCAAGTTACTAGTATTTATATCCCTCAAGGTTATCGTTCCGGGTATGGAAACAAAAGTCCCCATAGGGGAAACCACTTCAAGCTCGATAATAGCAGTTTTATTCTTATCATTAACTGTGACATTTGTATAGCTGAGGGTTTTTGCATAGTCCGCCCATGCCTTATAATATTCACTTGTGATATTTAAATTGACTTTTCCAGTATTATTGCCGTTTACCGGGTTCATCCTTCCTGTGATACTTGCATTAGGATACCATATTATGGTTGCCACTTTCTTAAAAGAAATTACCGCAGTCCCCTTTCCCCCGACAGATGCACTGCCGCTAACATTAATTACTGGAAGTGTTAATGTCCAGCCGTTATAATGTATTTCAGGTGGAGAAAGCATAACGGCTCCCCCGCCTGGATATTGCGACCATACCCCGCCGCCCTCGTAAGCGACTATCCTGTCATCAAGAGTATATTTTACCTTTCCCATTGGAACGGTGATTGGAGGAATATTACTGATATTTACAACCATGAAACTAGGATTTCTTGTGCTGTTCGGCTCAACCGTCAGTGTGCCGCCGCCAAGATTAATATTCATTACCTGAAGCGGCGACTCTCCCAGCGTTACCCTGCTCGCCCTTGAGTCAAGGACAGTAAATGACTGTTCCGCATTCTTGGCATTTGCCATATCCTCAAGGCTGTAAATCGCAGGCACGCCGTACAGGGTTATCATGCCAACTCCAAGAATAGTGATGAACAGGATAAGGATATGACCTA
>CABMII010000101.1 GCA_902386255.1 uncultured archaeon | reverse complement strand
GTTTAGATTTGATGTTTTTTTGCTACTTATTGAAGGATGGGTCAGAAGGAAGTTAAAAATGAGAATTGCTGTGGAGTGTTTGAGATGAGAGATTTTGAAAGATTTTTTAGCGAAGTACTGATATTGCGTTTTTAACATTTTTCTATCCTATCACATCTGGCTTTTGCTTATTAGTATATATACGAATGATTGAGATATATATTTTATGCATCACGCAAGTTATTTTGCATCGTAAACTATCTAAAGCCCGATGAATCTCGCCCTGAATAAGTTTGAAGGATACGGCGAAATAATAGCTGCCTCAATCCTCTGGAGTCTTGCAGGAATACTTGGAAAAATGATATCCGGCATGTCAGCCCAGAGCATTATTTTTTACAGGCTCGCGTTTGCATCCGTTATCTTTTTTATTGTCCTGTTAATTTCAGGCAACTTGAATAAAATCAGGCTAAAAGACAAAAAAATCTACCTATTGTTATTCAGTATAATGCAGGCGATGACCATGTTAACATATTTCATAGCCATTTTAAAATCCACGGTCTCAGTTGCCGTATTATTGCTCTACACAGCGCCTGTGTATGTTACCCTGTTCTCCCCCTGGCTTTTAAAAGAACACTCCACAAAGAAGGGAATAATCGCACTTGTTTTATCAATCATGGGTATCCTGCTCATAATTGACCCCGGAAAACTTGAATTCCAGGGTTATTCTATCGGCATAATGGCAGGGATTGTGTCCGGTATAACATACGCATTCCAGATAATAACATCGAAATATATCAGCCAGACATACCGCGGATACACACAGGCATTCTGGAGTTTCATAATTGCGGCCCTGATTCTCCTTCCTGTAGGACTTGCGCCGACAAATGTGGTTTCAGGCAACATGATTAATCTTATCCTGCTTGCGATATTCCCGACCATACTTGCAGTATCTCTTTATTTTAACGGATTAAAAAAAGTAAAAGCCCAAAGCGCCAGCATCCTTGGGTTAATCGAACCTGTGAGTGCTGTTATTTTAGCAGTTATCATCCTGAAAGAAAATATTTCAATCCTGGAATTAATCGGCGGCGCGTTTATATTGGTAGGAGCAGCATTAGTTACAAGGGAAAAATGAAAAACTTTACGAAAGTTTTATCGAACGAAGGGGTATGCTGCGGATACCCCAACACACCCTCTCGTTTGCGAAGTATGTCGAAGATAGGCGTGACTCGGGACCGCATAAAGCGAGGTGTCGCTAAACTTTTAGAAAAGTTTATTAAATTCAACACGTATGGCTTCGCCATACGTAAACCTTTAAGAAAGGTTTATCAAACGACAGGTATGCAAAGCATACATGAACACCACGTAAACCGGGGTATCGGTTTACGTGGACACCGCATAAAGCGAGGTGTCGCTTTATGAACGATACAATTCATGAATATTACATGGAAGCAGGGAAAATCGCGGCAGAAGTCAGGAAAGAATCACTGGGTAAAATAAAAGAGGGAATTCCGCTGCTTGAAATCGCACAATACGTTGAAAATAAAATAGTTGACCTCGGTGGAGTACCCGCATTTCCCTGCAATATTTCAATAAATGAGGTTGCGTCCCATTATACCCCGCAGGACAATGTACCCTGTTTTAAGAAAAGCGACGTCGTCAAGCTGGATATCGGGGTACATATAGAAGGATATATTGCAGATACAGCGACCACAGTAGAAGTGGGGACGAATAATCACCTGAAATTAATAAAGACCTGTGAAGAAGCGCTTGAAAAGGCTATTGCATCGGTCAAAGATGGCATCCAGACAAACACTATAGGCAGGATAATCGAGGAAACTATTAAAAAAAATGGGTTCAATCCAATCAAGGATTTGACAGGGCACAGCCTTGAGAGGTACAGGTTGCATGCAGGTACAACTATTCCCAATTATAAGAGTTTTTTTGGAAATAAGATAAAAAAAGATATGGTTTTTGCGATTGAGCCTTTTGCAACTTATGGCAGGGGTAGGATAAAAGACGGAGAGCCTTATATTTTTGCAATAAATGACAGGTGTAAAGGAGAACTGGCTCAGGAAATCAGGGAGAGATTCGGTCCGCTGCCTTTCACCCCAAGATGGATTCCCGGAATAACAGGCAAAGAACTGAAGGGAGCAAGGGAATATTTTGAATTGATCGAAGAAAGCGGTAATATTGTTGCCCAGTCAGAACATACGGTGATTGTCACGGATGAGGGTTGTGAAGTAACAACAAAATAAGGAAAAGTAATAAGAGCTATAAGACACAATTAATTAATGGGGAAAATGACAACCAAGGACACCATATTGTATGAAGCGCACGGCAACCTGTATCTCAATATTACAAACAGGTGCACAGCCGAATGTGTTTTTTGCATCAAAAGGTATTCTGATGGCGTTTATGGTTATAATCTCCGGCTTTCAAAGGAACCCTCATTATCGGAAATCATTAAACAGCTTTCAGAGCATGAACTTTCAAAATATAAGGAAGTTGTTTTTACAGGTTTTGGAGAACCCCTTGTTCGTCTTGATGATGTCCTTGAAATCACAAAATGGCTAACAACCCGCGGCATCCGCGTCCGGCTTGATACAATCGGCCATGCCAAACTTCTGTATCCTGAGAGGGATGTGGCTTCTGAACTTGCCGACTCAGGCATGAAAGTTGTCTCAATAAGCCTTAACGCGCAGGATGCGAACACATATAACCAGCTGTGCGACCCAAAATACATTAAGGCATACGATAAAATGCTTGAGTTTGCCCGCGATGTTTCAAAAGCCGGCATTGACCTCCGGTTTACGGTGGTTAATCTGCCGGTGGTGGACATTGAAAAATGCAAGAAGATTGCGAAAGAATATTGCGCTGACTTTAAAGTCAGGGGATACGGCGGCACATAGTAAACTTTTTTTCCATAAGCTATAATTATTAAGATATTCATGTATCAACCTGTAACCGGATAGGAGCAATTTTTGAAGAAGCTACTATGGTATCTGATAGCAGGAACACGCGGGGGGCATACCCGTGCATTAATCCTGAAACTGCTTATTGACAGGCCTTATAATGCAAACCAATTAACTGAGGCTATGAATATGGATTATAAAACAATCCGGCATCACCTTGATACTCTTATCAAAAACGGTATAATCACAATGGAAGGCGACAAATACGGTGCAATGTATTTTCTTTCCAAAACTATGGAGGCAAATATAAATGAGTTTAATCAAATTTGGGAAAAAATTGATAAGCAAAGTAAATGAACTAGACAGGAGGTAATTTTATTCAGATAACAGATGTGGCGTATTATATCACAGCAGGTAACATCGTGTTATTGCTTGTACTTCTTGTTTCATATTTCCAGATATACAGCAAGATTAAGTCCAACTTTACACTCGGACTTATTATATTCACTATTGCGCTCCTATTGCAAAGTTTATCACGTGCTATATTGCTGTTACTTATAATAGCATCCCCTCCTCCGCAGCAGGTATATCCTATAATAATTAACCTGTTGGGATATAATCCGATATATGTGGTAATACCGGATGCGCTTGAATTTGTAGCTTTGAGTATCCTGCTGTATTTCACGAGGGAATAAAACCAGATCGGTTCTTCCCTTTTTTCCTTTCTATTTTCTCCTCGTCGTTTTCGGGCAATATCTGTCCTGATGAATATATTAAGCATCAATCCCAATATTATAATGGGTGTAAGAATGAGGATTTCATGCGCATCACTGTTTCTCTGGGAATACGATATCTATGATATAATGGAGATACTGCTGGATGCGGGTATAGAAAGCGTTGAATTCTGGGCAGAGACGCCAGATTATTGGATGAACAGAGACGATGAAATTGCGACAGCAGGACTCGTGGAAGCAATCTCCATGATGCCAGGCGGATGCACCGTACACGCTCCGATAATGGATTTAAACCCATCGTCATATAATGATCTTGTCCACGAAGCTGCAATAAAGGAAACTTTATGGTCGCTCGGGCTTGCAAAGATGCTTGGTGCAAGAGTTGTAACAATCCATCCCGGCAAAAGGACAGCCCGCCGCACTCCAACAAATGAGGACTGGGATAAATTCAGGAGATACTTGAATGTGTGTAAAAACAGGGCCGATGAACTTGGTATTAACCTTTCGCTTGAAAACAGCATGAGGGATGTTTCATCGATGTGTTCAATCCCTGACGAGATGGAAAAAATCCTCAATGAATTCCCGGGTCTTTTTTTTACTTTTGATGTGGTTCATGCTTTTATGGATTCTAAAGAAACCGCTCTCTCTTTTATCGACCGGCTTGCCGACAGGATAATCAACGTGCATGTGGGCGCTCCGCATGACGGGAAGCCGCATTATCCTTCGCATCGCGTGAAGAAGAATATGGATGCAGTATTGCGACAACTCAAGGATTCCGGATATAACGGCGACCTTACCATCGAGATTGACGATAAGGTCTATCCTGAATCCCTGTCAAGAAAGGATAAAGTAAGGGAATTGGTAGAAGAAAGAAAATACCTGGACTCGATATTTGGAATCTGAGATAATATAGAATTATCCCGGAGACAAAATCACTCCCTATTTTTTCTTGCTTAAAATCCCTATTGCTATCAACGAAACAAGAACCGCGAACCCTGCAAAACCCGGTGATGGTTTGCCGTTTCCTCCGGGTGCTGTTCCCTGGGTATTTTGTTCGGCTGGTGCCGAGATATCCTCATATTTTATTGTCACAGCACTTGAGAGTGGGTAATTATCCTTGGCCTTCCCGCCCAAGATTCCTTTATTTGGGCTCCAGTAATTGCCTGATTTACCGTCATCCCATGAATTCAGGCCGCTATTGTCATAAGCCTGGTCATTGTTGTCAATCAGGTTATTCGAATAAATGTGGTTGGTATGCGCCGAATCACAGTATATCCCGATTTTATTGCTCTGGATGTTGTTATTGTATATCTTATTATCATTGGATGAGAAAATAAAAATACCGTATTTGCCGCTTGATTTTATATCATTGCCTGAGACGATGTTGTTGTTGCTTCCAGAATATATAGTAACACCCATTATATTATTTACGATGAGCATATTTGCAATAATGTTGTTGTTTGCAGAAAAGAGGCTTATTCCCCCATCGGATTGACCGCTTCCCCCGCTGCTCTGCACAGTGAATCCACTGACTTTGACGTTGTTTGCCCCGTCTATTTTGATAACGCTGCCTGTTTTTTTGCCATCAATGATTGTTTTTTCTTTATTATTTCCTATGATTGAAATCCCGTTCATTTTCACTACAAGGTTCTCGGAATACGTGCCTTCAGCAACCGAAATTATATCGCCCGTCTTTGCCGCATTTATTGCTGACTGGATAGTGGCGTAGGTCTGCCCCTGCCCGACATTAAGAGTAGCGGCACTTGCAAATCCGATACTAAAAATTATTAAGCAGATACCGATAATTATTTTGCATACCATAATCTCATAATTGAATCGTTTTCCACAGTTAAAAAGATTGCGAATTAATGCAAGCTCACTGGCTTGCATTGCTTGCATTAACTCTCACAATGATTGTCTCTATACTTGGGGCGTTTCGCATTTGGTTGTAATATAACCCGAAGCTGTAATTGCCAGTTGTGTTAAAGATGTAGTCTGCTTTCCCCTCTTCTCTAAGCGTTATATTGGCTATCTTTTTATCCTTCTCAACGATGGTGTAAGTGGTATCTTCCAGATTATCCCATAGAACTTTATCCCCGGCGTTTATCTGGAGTGTCGGGTAAACAAACCTATCGCTTTTTACTCTTGAATAAACAGATACCCCCGTTGGTGTAGCAACGACTACTGGTTCGGGGGTGGGTGTCGGAGTCGGTGTAGCGGTTACGGTGATTGTTGGCGACGGGGTTGACGTGGAAGTCGGCGTCGGTGTAGGAGAAGGCGTAGGCGTTGGCGTGAATTCCCTTGGTTCCCCTGAAAGCAGCGTTATCGGGAGTGTCCTTGATTCTATCTTATCCCCATTTACTGAAAGGGTAATAGTGACATCATAAGTGCCTGCAAGACTTTTGCCCTGTCTTTCCTTCTCAGTCGGGAAAATTGCGCTGAGCATTTTCTTTTCCCCAGGTTTGATCAGGTAATATGGATTCTCCTTGGAATCAAACTCTATTGTTTTAGTCCCTGTTTTCTTTTCATCGCTCAGGGTTTTTAAGTACATGTTTGCAAGGGTATCATCAAGCGTATTTACTTTGGCTTTTATTTCAACGGTTTCATTGGTTATTGTTTCTGTCCCGGCATTTAACACCATAAGTTCAGCCGTGACCTTTTCCCCGGCTCTGATGTCGTTCCTGTCAAATTTTAATTCCGTGACCGTCGCATCAAGATTTGGGTCGGGGTGCTCGAGCCTTTGAACCTGTACGGAATCTGTTTGGATAGAAGTAGTTGGTTTGGTACCTGTACAGCCTGATAGAGCTGTGATAATCAGGATTATCAATATGATGGGGAACATTTTATTCATCAAATCACCTATGCTGTGAATGGTATTATTGCTTAAAAACATTTCTCATCACATATTCATGAAATGCGTCAAACTGTATTTTTTCGAATAAAACTTTATATCCGGACACCAATCCTGTTATAATGCGCCTGATGAGTATTATCTTATTACTGGTCTTTTCGGCTGCTGTTCTTCCTGCAGGCGCTGAAACCACCCAATGGTACACCTATGAGGAGGGCATGCTGGCGGCAGGTTCGACGGGAAAACCTGTTATCCTTGACTTTTATGCAGACTGGTGCCCTCCGTGCATAGCAATGGAAGAGGGGACATATCCTGACCCCGGGGTGGTTTCAGAGATGAAGGATTTTATAGCCATAAAGGTGGACACCCAGAAGAGAATTGATATCGAAAGCAAGTACGGTATAACCTATTATCCCACGGTTGTTTTTCTCGACTCGCAAGGCAAAGAGGTGTCGCGGCACATAGGATATCTGGGACCTCCGGAAATGGTGAATGAGATAAAACAGTCGCGGGGGAAATTGCCAAAAGAGACTCCCGGGTTTGAAATCATTTATGTGGTGCCTGTTATAATGCTATTATTCTTCAAAAAGAAAGTTGCAACTAGAACTTCTTGAGATTTTTCACCATCGATTCCACAAGCGATGGGACATCAATAAGTCTCTCTGCTTTGATAACTTCTTCCGGTTTTGCAGCTGTGGAAGGATATTCAGGGACTGCCATGCAGCATGTCGCAGGTTTGGTTGAAGGCCCAAGCGTGCCGATTTTCCTCGCAATATCCGTAATCTCAAGTTTATCTAACCCGATAAGAGGATGGTAAATCGGGTATTCCATGCCATACATCTCTGCAAGCATGTTCTGCGAAGTCTGGGATGCGACCTGACCGAGCGATGAGCCCGTGATAATCCCGTGCGCATCTTCAAGCTTCAAGACTTCTCCTGCTATCCTGTACATCATCCTCCTGCATAGTACGCAGTTCAGCCTGTTATCGCAATTCTCAAGGAAGGCAAGCAAATTTTCCCCATGCGGCGCCTCGTAAATAGTGAATTTTTTTTGCGGCGACCATTTCTGGAGAACATCAATGCACTGCATCGCCCGCTCACGCGTGGTTTCATCCGAGAAGGGGTCGTTATTCAAATATAGCGGCACAATCTCGCAACCCCGTTTCATCATTAACCATGCAGCTACGGGAGAATCAATGCCGCCTGAAACCAGCGCCACCATCTTGCCCTGGGTTCCCATCGGGAGGCCGCCAACTCCTTTTACCGATTCTGTAAAAACATACGCCTTATCCTGCCGCATTTCCACGAAAATCTCAACATCAGGGTTATCAAGATCAACCCTGACATTCTTATTTATACTGTCAAACACCGCATCACCGCATGCGACAGCCACATCGCGGGAAGTGAACTCATGGTTCCCGGCCCTTCGAGACCTTATGGCAAATGACTGGCCTTCTTTCAGTATCCTGGCAGCGACTTCAGCGCAAAGCCGCCCAGCCGATTCAAGGTCAGACTTGCATGTAAAAACTGCGCTTGCGGAAACAACGCCAAAGACTTTTGCTGCGCTTTTAACTGCCTCCGTATCTTCCGAATGTATGAAAATCCTTCCCATTTCCCTGCTTATTCTGGAATATGAGCACCCGTCAGCATTGAGCATTGCTTTTATGTTTTTTACAAGAATTTGTTCATACCTTGTCCTGACCCTTTTGCTTTTCAGGGCAAGTTCATCGTACCTGACTAAAATTGCATCATGAAATTTCAAAATATTTTTCACCTTTTTATTTACGGCATGACGGTTCTTAAATTTTACTGGTTTTCACGACCGTATTATTGTTGTTATCGGATACGGTATCTCTATATTTTCTTCAGCAAACCTCCGGATAATCTCGCGATATATCCGATCGGAGACATCAAACTCAAGTTTGTAGTCATTCACCCATACATGCAATATAAGGTCTATGCTATAGCTTGAGAGTGCCACCACGTATGCCCGTGGAACCGGATTGGATATCACTCCCTGAGTACCTTTAGCTATGTCAGTCATTATCTGCATGGCGCGGTCAATATCAGATTTATAGCTTATCCCTACCTTGATAGTGAATCTGACCTTTTGGTCCGGTTCAGAATAGTTGATGATTTTTCCCTTGGAGATGACCGCATTTGGCATGATAATAATTTTATCATCCATGGTCTTGATGCGGGTGCTGCGCACACCTATGTCAACCACGTCCCCGATTTCAGTTTCCGATAATTCGACTCTATCTCCCACCTTAAAAGGCCGGTCAGTAAGTATCGAGAAGGCGCCAAAGACGTTCGATATCGTCTCCTGGGCAGCAAAAGCCACAGCGATTCCTGCAACACCCAGGCTCGCCAGGATTGGTGTAATCTGGTAGCCGAGCCGGTCAAATATCATAAGAAGGGCTATTGTGAATATGACGATTCTATCCACCTTATCAAGGAAAGGCATAAGCTGGTCGTCAAGCTTGGATTTCGTCTTCGGGGCTATGTCGTTGGAATACCACTGTATCAAGCCATGTATAACGTTAGATACAAGGTACGCCCCCAGCAGGATATACAGGATTGTTACGATTGTGTCGAATGTTCCAAAATACAGAGTCCCGAACTCAAGTGAGTGAATTGCAAGGGCAAATCCTGTCAGAAGTACCAAGAGCTTGACCGGTCCCTGTAGAGCCTTAACAAGTTCATCATCCAGCGTTGTCTGTGTTTTTACAGTAAAACGTGGAAGTATTTCCTGCAAGACATAAGCCGCAAGCCATGCCAGCACTGCAAAGACAGCAAGGATTACAACCGCAACCATGATATCGGCAGCATGCGCTCCAAGCCCTAAAAATTGTACGAAATAATTGTCTATGAACCTGGTGTAATCTGCAAACTCCATAAAACCAGCTACATTATGATAGCAGGTATTTAAAGCTAACAGGACTAATTTTCAAAATATTTTCTTTTGCAGCGTCAACATCTTTTATGTAATTTTTAAAATATCCAGCAACATCCTCGCATCTCCGGGCGAATAACCCGAATAGAACTTGCTGAAATAACCAAAAACCTCCACCGAATCCCCAAGAAAACCTTTGATTTTCATTCCCCACTCCTGTATCTCCTTACTTCTGTCTCTTTCAACTTTTCCCAGGATTCCTTTTATTTTATTCCTGTCCCCTTCCCATCTGATATATGTGAAATCAGCTGTTATGGCGTTCATTTCAGGCATCCATGGATGGTCTATCAGCGCAAGCGCGACCCCGTTTTCCCTCAGCAAGTTATAGAATTTCTCATCCAGCCACTTCTTGTTCTTAACTTCTACGGCAAACCGTCCTTCCGGAAGAGCTGCGAGGAAATCCTTCAATATTTCGAACTTTTCAGGCTTGAACGAGGGAGGGAGTTGAATAAGCAGAGGCCCGAGTTTATCTCCCAGCAATGAAATGTGTTCGATAAAGACCGGGAGGTCTTCCTTGAAATCTTCCAGCATTTTGATATGTGTGATTTTGCGCGGGAACTTGGCTGTAAAAATAAAATCATCCGGCACCTCTTCTTTCCATTTCCTAACGGTATCTTTGGATGGTATCCTATAAAATGTGTTGTCGATCTCAACAGTATCAAAATTCCTGGCATATTCGGTCAGCAGATTCTGTGACTCTTCCGGATAAAAATTCCCTATCCAGAAATCATAACTCCATCCCATAGTGCCTATATGTATTTTTTCCATCTCAGTCACTCCCTTTGAATAATAACCAGTTGTTATTGCCAGC
This sequence comes from uncultured archaeon, assembly GCA_902386255.1. Taxonomy (GTDB): domain Archaea; phylum Halobacteriota; class Methanosarcinia; order Methanosarcinales; family Methanoperedenaceae; genus Methanoperedens. The sequence goes on along the minus strand of CABMII010000101.1, from coordinate 16,648 downwards.
TTTCTTGAACTTTACCAGCACATACAATCCTGTCATCTTTTCTCCACTGACTATGAACTCGATCTTGTTATCTTCCCAGTTGATGGGTTCGTATAAACCTTTATCCCAAATTTTCACGGTCCCTGCTCCGTACTGCCCTTTGGGAATATCACCTTCAAATTTCCGATATTCCAGCGGATGGTCTTCCACTTGCACCGCAAGCCTCCTATCGCCGCTTTTTTCCGGAATCCCTTTCGGGACTGCCCAGCTCTTGAGAACCCCGTCCCTTTCCAGCCTCAAGTCGTAATGGAGCCTCCGGGCATGATGCTCCTGGACTACAAAGGTTTTCCCCATACCCTTCTCCTGCGTCATTGGAGGCTCTGGTGTCCTGATAAAATTCCTCTTTGCGGTATAGTCTGAAATAGCAGGCCGTATCTGGTCAATGGTACATTCAAAAGGGTCTTTATCTTCCCTGAATCTTTTAAATACTGGAATACGTAGCTTGCCGTCATCCGTAACAGTCTGATAACCCACTTCGCACACAAGTTCAGGTCTTAACCAGGTTATTTCCCTGTCCATGTCCACTCCGGTGAGTGTTTCTCGCTCCGTTTTATATTTATCCAGGGACTGCTTCATATTTTCCCTGTATTCCTGTGAAAAACCTGTCCCGACTTTGCCGATAAAAACCGGTCCAGCTGCATCATATAATCCCATGATCAATGACCCGAAAGTATTCTCCCTGTTACCTTCACCCTTCGTATAGCCGAAAATGACACAATCGCACGTCTTTTCCTGCTTAATTTTCAGCCAGCTATTGCTCCTTTTTCCAGGTTCGTATGAACTTTGCTTCTTCTTGGCCATTATGCCTTCAAGGCCTTTTTCAAGAACCGCCCGATAATAATCTTCTCCGGCATTTTCGACAAATAAAGACAGGACAATGAATTTTCCTTCTTTTACAGAATTTTTCAATATACTCTTTCTCTCCATAAGAGGAATATCCAGCATCTCCTTCCCATCCTTTTCCAGGATATCAAATATTATATAAGTAGCAGGGAATTTGCCAGACATATACACGATGTCACCCGGTTTGATGTTTTGCATCCTCTGGATGAGGGACTGGAAGTCGGGTTTCCCATCCTTCATGACAACTATTTCACCATCTAAAACTGTATTGCTGGCAAGTTCCTTCAGTTCATTAAGTTCCGGGAAATTATCTATCAGTTCCTTCTGGTTCCGGCTCCTGATACTGAGTTTTTCGTTTACGTAACTGATAGCCCTTATGCCATCCCATTTCACTTCAAATATCCAGTCATCAGAAGAAAATGGTGCGTCCGCAGGGCTGGCAAGCATTGGGTTATATTGTTTCATCTGGCAAGCTGCTTAATAGTTTCCTGGAGGGCCACCATCAATTCCTTGACTTCCGCTTTCTTGGGTACTTCGGCAACGATGACCTCACCCTTCATCTTCATTTCTATGAGCTTTTCAATCTTCTCCCTGTAGCCATCCCTGTATTCGGTTATATCAAATTCCCCGGATAATTCCTTGATAATCTTTTCAGCCAGTTCCATCTCTTTTTCCGGAGGCTTTTTGAGTTTTGTAAGCTCTTCTAAATCTCCGGGGTTGGTAACCTCATTAGCATAATGCAGGGTTGTCAGGATTAAAGCCCCCTTGTATGCATAAACGACCACAGGATATTCCTTAGTTCTCATCGTAACCTTCCCCATTCCAGCTTTTCCCTCCTGCTGCATTACTGTCATCAGCAGGCTGTAGGCATCCTCGCTCCTGTCTGGAACAAGGGTATACGATTTTTCAAAATATACAGGGTCTATGGAAAGTAAACTGATGAATTTATCGAGCCTTATCCGCTCGTCAGATTCTGGTCTTATGGCATCCAGTTCCTCTTTTTTGAAAACTATGAACTCATTTTTTCGTATTTCGTATCCCTTTACAGTATCCTTCCAGTCTACGACCTTACTGTCCCTTATGCAGACCCTTTCGTATTTCAGCGGCTGCCCATCGATATTGTGCAGAAGCCTGAATGAAAATGACTGGTCGCGGACCATGGTAAAGAGCTTGACAGGTACATTGACAAGCCCGATCGTGATACTGCCGCTCCAGAAAGGCCTGCTGGACGGCTTTGCGGTTTCCTTTTCCTCTGGCATTTATCCCACTTCCAGTGACTGTTTATTTTCCATTAACCTCTCCCAGGGATCGTTCTTCCTTTTAAGGACAGTATTTATGTTGAACTCCTCAGGTCTTAATCCTTTCTTAAGTTCCCCCCATTCAAGAGGCGTAGATACTGTTGCTTTCTGGGAAGCTCTCAGGCTGTAGGGAGCTGTCATGGTTTTTCCGCGGTTATTCTGCGGATAATCTATAAAGACAGTCCCGGGGTCTCTTGAGTTCCGGAACTCAGATACGACAAGCGCGGATTCTCTTGCCAGGAACTTCCCGAACTGATGGACAAACTCCCTCGTTTGCTTGAAATTATACCTTTCAATAATGGGAAGAACAATGTGCAGTCCCTTTTTTCCTGATGTTTTGACGAACGATTTTAAGTTGAGTTCATCCAGCTTTTCTTTCAATAAAAAAGCGACTTCCATGACATCATCGAATGAACAGGGAGGTTCAGGGTCAATATCAAATAACAAAAGGTCAGGAGTATCAAAATTATCGATCGTTGAAAGGGTGATGTTTATCTCAAGGGCTGCAAGATTCGCCATCCAGACAAGGGTATCCAGGTCATTGCATACAACATAGTTTAGCTCGCGCTCTGCTGTTTCCGAATATCTGTTGAAAGTTTTAACCCATGCCGGTATTCCCATCGGCGCATCCTTTTCGTAGAATCCTTCTTTGTCGATTCCATCAGGATATCTGTTCATGACTATCGGCCTGTTCTCCATGAGCTTGAGCATCCTGGGAGCAATCCTGATGTAATATTCGATGACCTGTGCCTTTTTCAAACCCAATTCCGGATAGAGGATTTTCTCAAGATTGCTGAATGATACTTTGGTGAGTTCGCCCATCATAATAATATTATCAAGAAGAGCGATTTAAAGCTGCCGAATATAAGGATTCGTATGGCTTTATCGGGAAAATCATCCATGAATCATGTTTTTCAAGTAGTATTTTTCTGTCTTTTTCAGAAAAATCATCCGGCAATTTATCGAAAACGTGACTCAGCAGGTACTCATCGATATGGACATTCATAATATCATCCGTATTGTTGGAATGTTCAAGCCCCCATAGATGCCCCATCTCATGAAGAAGCACCGGAGTCTCTATTTCCTGCGCCTTGACGACATCTTTAAAAATCAGGATTGAATCGGCATTATATGTTATCCCTGCGGCGCTATAGTCCGCGCCACCTTCCCATTTCGCATTCGTGTATATTATATAAATCACCATGCGCCCCGTGAACCATCCGCTATGGTATTGTGTGTGGTTGCGAAGAATCCTGTCTCCTAAGCTGTTCACCCCATTATCTTTAATTGCGCCTGAAACCTCAGGATCTTTTATATCAGGATATTTTACCACAATAACATTCTTTCCTGTATAATTTTCAACTTTTTCCTTCAGGGTATCAAGAGACGCGGCGTAAGGTTCAGCCCCTTCCTGATAATGAACTTCTATGAGTATTGTATCGTATGGTGAATGCTTTGAAAGTAATAATGTGTCATATGCGCCTGTGAATTGGCGGGCTGTATAATGGACATACAGAGGTACCATTATGCCGAATGTAAGAACCAGGAAAATAATAAGAGAGATGAGCTTTTTATAATTTTTACGCATCCTTCTTCCAGTAATGTCAGGCTTAACATTAATACTTTCATGCCGCTTTAAGAAAACTTATTTGCCAATCGATACTATTTAGGTTATATGAAAACCGTTTATCTTGCAGCGCCCCTTTTTTCAGAGGCGGAATGTGATTTCAACCGCAAACTGGGGGATTTGATTATAGATGAGGGCTTTCTGGTTTTCCTGCCGCAGGAGGATTCAAATAATATCCATGATAAAAAAAACCGACAAGTTATAATTTTCAATAAGAACCTTGCAGCATTGGATAGCTCGGATATAATAGTTGCAGTGATTGACGGGGCAGACGTTGATTCCGGTACGGCATGGGAGATCGGTTATGCATATTCAAAGGGTAAACCCGTGCTCGGCCTGAAAACAGATTTCAGGACACTCGGTATTGAAGGCACGGTGAATCTTATGATAGAGAGGTCTGTTGTTCTTTGCACAAGCGTTTCGGAATTATTAAATCGTTTAAAGTCTATGCATGATGCATGAGAATACTGTGAAAATGATTTGTGATAAACTTTCGGGATTCAGGTAATGGACGAATATCATTTAATCAAACAATTTTCAAAACCCAAGGAAGGGGAATATGTGCCTGTAACATTTATCGAGTTCAAACGAAAACTCGTAGGATGGTCGCCTGAATTAAGAAGAAGCGTGTATATCGAAAGCGAAGAGGATAAAGCAAAGCTCAAGAGGGTGAGGGAAATAAACCTTATGATAGCGATAAATCACCTTTCAGGAAAAACATCGTCTATCGAGCTTACCGACGAGGAGAGGGCGCAGTTTGAGGAAGTGTACAATTCATTCCTTGAAAAAGGCGGGCAGCTTATGTACACGCGGAAAAAGATTGGGGCGAAGACGGTATCCTTTTTTGAGCTTAAGGAAAGTGGGAGAAAGGTTTCTGAGGCGTCGGGGAAAAGCCTGCTGTCTGAGAGGATATAAAAAGTAAGAAGCATTGAATTCGGTTTTAGCCTTCAGTTCAGTTTTGATAAAAAATCCTCTCGTTCTATCTTTGCCTGTTTGATAATCGATATCAATGTTCCTTTAGCCAATTCTTGATGATTCGGAACTGTAACAAGCAGTCTGCGTTCCTCGTTCCATAGATGAATATGACTTCCTGTTTGGCGGACAATCTGAAATCCAAACTTGCTTAAAACTTTAATGGCGTCCTTAGCTGACAACACTGGCAGTTTGGGCATATTTTTCTATATCTATATCTAAAAAGGAGAGTTTTTTGCTCTTTGGTGCAAGTTCCATGAGAAGCTGATAATGTTCCTCAAGCCCTTTTTTTAAGTTTGCTACAGCTTTTTCTTCTGTAAATCCCTGGTCTGCTACGTTTGTTATAAGGTCAACGGCTACGAAGTATTTTCCTTCTTTGTGGATTTGGATTATGGTTTTCATTATCAATTATCTTTTTACGAGTTAGCAGGATAAATATTTATTTACATTATATCCCGCTTATCCCGTACGACTCCAGTATAACCTCGCCGTTCAGATGCCCTGCATGGTATGTCTTACCTGTCTCAAGGTCGTTCACCGTAATTTCAGCAGGCGCAAACACATTGGCATCGATCTTGAAAAAGTCATACCCCGCATCCTTGAATGTCTTATAGAAAGGCTTGCCGTAATCCTTGGAGGTGCTTGAAGGAACCTGTTTGAACTTCTCCTCATCGAATCCTTTTATTGTCAAAAACACCGAGCCGTAATATATAACGCTGTCATTGGTACTGCCCATTGCTTTCAGGTCATCCTTGACCACCGGCGCAATCGGGGCACAACCTGTTCCGCTGACTATTCTGGTTGTATCATATCCAAGTTCGTTAAGCTTGAATATCGCAGTCTCCACCACACGCCCCGAAACCTGGACAGAACCCACGATGCTCGCCGTCGGTGCAACAAGAGCAATCACGTTTTCAGGTTCTACGTGGCATGCCTCCGCGATGGCGCCGATTACCTTTTCATCAGGCAACTGGTTTGATTCAAGAGCAATTATTGCATGGTCGTAATCATCTTCATATTTTATGCGCTCATAGGTTTTCTTGGGTTTAAGAGCAAGCGCCCTCGCAGGTCCTGAGCCCATGGCGAAGTACTTGTCCACGCTTATCCTCCAGCCGGCTTTCTGGGCGCCAAGACATGAAATCGCAGGATGGTCGGTGGTAACATCGACGAATGCAAGTGGTATTTCATCTACCTTGTGCACCGATATCGAACATGCCCCGAACCCGCCCATGCAGATTTCCGTAAATAAAAGACCGGCTTCATATCCTCCTTCAACGTTTATCCCGCAATCTATTACCTTGCCGCCGTTTTTAAGTTCGAGAGCCTTTACTTTTAACTCATCCGACCAGTCCATCATGTCTTCTGCAATTTCCATCGCCTTTTCGTTAACGCTTACCAAAATATTTCACCACCGGTGTTTATTGGTAAGTTAGTAGGCAAAACAGGCTTATAAGGTTTTTGAATTATGCGGATTATATTCTATGATTATTCATGCCATTTGCCATATGCTTATATACGGATAAATCCCTTATTTATTCGGGAGATTTAGTTATGAAATTTGATACATTAGCATCAAAAGAGACAGTCGAAAAAACAATGAAGGCCCTGAAACCGCGCGGTATTAATGCTGAATTTGTAAATACAAAAGAAGATGCTCTCAAGAGAATAACTAAATTAATTCTCCCAGGAAAAGAGGTTATGACAGGGGGTTCAACAACCCTTGACCAGATAGGCTTTACCGATATGCTAAAATCCGGGAAACATCCGTGGAAGAACTTAAAAGATGAAATCCTGGTCGAAAAGAATCCCGCAAAACAGATGGAGCTTCGAAAGAAAAGCGTAACATCCGAATATTTCCTCGGCAGCGTGCATGCTGTTGTAGAAAATGGCGAAATACTAATCGCTAATGCTACCGGTAGCGCATTCCCCTCCAATTCATTTTCTTCGGACAATGTTATCTGGATTGTGGGAACACAAAAGATAGTGCCGACCCTGGAAGACGGGTGGAAGCGCCTCTATGAATATTGTGTTCCCCTTGAAGATAAAAGAATGAAAAGTGTCGGGTACCCCGGTACTACGGTCGGGAAAGTTTTACTCTTTGAAAGGGAAATTAACGAGAACAGGAAAGTAACACTTATTTTCGTAAACGAGAAGCTTGGGTTTTAAGCAGCTCACTTTCTTTTTTCAATTTTAGAACCCTGCTAAAAAACAACTACTTTCTCCTCTCAAACTGCAGCAAATACAAATCCGGCCTCGGCGTTTTCCCCTCGCCTCTTGCAAACTCAGGATAACATCTCATACAAAGCGTGCGCCAGTTAAGCGACGCAACGATGGAGCTGCCAGGCACAAGCCGCGCAAATGTCACGGTTGGCTTCACATCGAGATTTGCCGCCATTTCATGAAGATACGGAAGTATCTGCGGCTCGAACACCTCAAGGTCGTCAACCTCAAGCCCACGCATGTTTGCGGTTATACCCGCACATCCGCATGGCAGGGCGAACATGTCAAGCTCGATTAAAAGTACCGGCCTGCCTATCAGTTTCCTTAATTTCTCCTCAAATTCCGCTCTGTTTTTTAAAAGTTCTGATGTTGTCATGCTTTCACCGAATATGTTTCCCATGGCGCAAGCGCCTCTTGCCCGGTTCCGCCCTTTGTATAAACTTGTGCGACCTTCTTCGTAAGAGTCTTACAATAACCGCATTTTTTACATACTTTCTTGCAGTTCATCCACTGTTTCTCAAGAACGCCGTCAAGGCTTTTATTAGGAATATAGAACAAATCTTTTAAATCCTTGGGGCAGTCCAGCAAATCCATGAGATTCCCTTCATAGCTCTCATTATGGTATGCATTCACGCAATTCAGGATCCAGTCCACAAAATGGGTTCTGCCCCCAATCTTGTAAACATCCGTGATATTCTTATAAAGTTTGATATCCTCAGGCCTTATCCACGGGGATTTGATGATCAATTCAGGATTGTCAATCCTTAATTCCAGGCATTTATAGTAATAATAATCGTCCAGCACGTTTGGTCTTGGCTCGGGCCCGAAAGCATGCGAGAAAAAGTTAAAATGGGCATACCTGAACGGGCAGCGGTAAAGGCATCCTTCATTAACGAGAAGTTTGAGTTCACAATCCACGGAATCGCGGATAGCATGCAGAACATCAAAATGCCGGTTCACATTGGAATCGATAACTATAGAATCAGCGCCAAGGTTAACGAAGAATTCCGCCTTCTGCGGCGAATCCACGAAAGCGAGAACTGAAACTACCACACTCACATCGAAATCCTTTGCTATCATTTCCACAAGATACGGGTCAGCGACAACAATGGAATCGACGCCCAAATCCACCAGTTTCTCTATATACCAGTGGTTTATCCTGTAACCTTCAGGCGTTAGCTGCCGCCCGCCCATGCAGCTTGAGTTCATTACAAGCTCCATCTTTACCCCGTTCTTGTGGGCATATTCTGTCTGCGCCGCGATATCCTCAAGCTGCGGCGAGGCGAGATTGCTCCTGCCTGTACCGATATAGTCAGGGGAGCCTGCCATGAATATGGAATATATCTTATCTTTTTCTTTCAATAATTCTTTAAGGCTGTTGATGTGCCCTGGCGAGGGGACAAAGAGCTTCATGGCTTTACCTGTTATTGGCAATCCTGATAAATGTTTTGCAGGATTTTGCCTGCAATATCTATTTATCTATTTAGTCTAATGGTATTAGTAAGGGAGAAAAATTATGAATTGCGATATATGCGGTAAACCCACGACAAACAAGAAAGGAATATGCGATAACTGCACGAAGATTATGGACAAGGTCATAAGGGACGTCGGTCCTGAGGTCTGGAACAATATCGATGACTGCAGGTATATCTATCCAATGGTCAAACGGGTTGCGGAAGGAAGTCTTCGGACACAGGATATTGTGAACGAACTCCTGAAAGGCGAAGCCGATTAAATCAGGATATCTTTATTTTTTTAACACTGCACTCGCGCCCTGCGGTAATATCTATATCCGTCTCACCGCATTTCGGGCACTTTATTACGGGAAGGAGAAAATGGAGCTTTTCGAAGAATTCGATAGGGCCGTTATACGCACATTTTTTGCAGTTTATTAGAGGTTTGATAACTTCGATATTATATCTTGCGCCTTCTGCTATGGTTCCTGCCGTAATTGTTTCAAAAATGAACTTTAACTGGTCTGGGTTGAGCGCCGTAAGCTCCCCTATTTCAATGAACACCTCCTCCACCTTTTTCGCTTCATTTTTTTTGGCCGCATCAAGTACGGCATCTATAATGGCCCCGGCGATGGATATCTCATGCATCGCCGCTACCTGACTACTTCGATTTCTGCCTTCAACTGTATACATTTTGCAGCGGCATAAAGAAGCGATGAGAAGGCGCAAACCGTGCCGATGCCCTCACCCACCAGCGCGCCGTCCTTTTTCACCATTGCCGTGATATACGTGTCCATCCTGACATAGGTTTTCATTTCCTTTTTTTCAAGGGCGGTTAGAAGGTTATTCGCCTCTTCGCCTGTATTCTTCCCTTTCCTGCACAGTTTGACCGGGCATATCTTGCAATATTCCTTGAACAATGCACCCCATTTCGGTCCAGCCATCCCCGCATGCACTTCGGCAGCCACGCCGGCATAGGCAATGCAGCATCTCAATGCTCTTCCCAGAACGACACCTTTTTCCTTTATCTCACAGCACATCCTGTCGTTCTTGAAGAAAAACCAGTTCTCTATCCCGCGCTCGTATTTCTCCTTTCCGGTATTCCGCTTGTCTTTGAGTTCTTCTTTTATTTTCGCAGCAAGCTCGGGCGCCCGCGGGATGGTCGCAGCTGTTCCGCATGTAGGGCAATAAGATATCGGGCCGACTGCTATTTCCTTATCATCCTTGTCTATGAAAGCCACTTCAACGCCCCATGAATTGCGCCTGATTGCAACCCTGCCGCCGCTCTTCCAGACCTCGTTGTACGCGGAAGCCACCGGCGTGACCACCCTGCCGTAACCGTAAATTTCGGCTACTTTTTCCATATCTATAATACACTGCAGGGACTTTGTTAATTCGGATTCTATATGCTTTGGGAAAAATCCTCCTTCCACCATGGCAAACAGGATTGCGGGGGGCCATGTGATGCCTTCTCCCTCACCCACGACATTCCCTTTGTCATCAATTATCTTCGAATATACTCCGTCTGGCATCTCCCATGTTATTGCTTTACCCCCCAACTTTGAGATTTCTCTTAACACCTTATGGGTTGTGCCGCAGTTGCCGTCCTCTATCCGCAGCTTCCCTTCGAGGTTTTTCCGTACAAGTTCTACGAACTGCATAACTATCATTAGTAATATTACGAACGTTTCCTACTTAAAGTTTATTAATGTTTTTTAATGATGACTTTGATACGGCCTTCCGACTCGCTTATTTCCAGGACTTCATGGTGATGGGTCCTGCACCAGCCTGAAATGGTTTCTTTTCCCGTAGGGTCGTCGATTATAACTTCCAGTTTTTCACCTGATGGTACCGTTTCCAGTTTTTTTTTCGTATAAAAGAGGACAAAAGGGCAGACTTTACCTATGAGATTGATATGTTCCATGAAGATTATTTATGAATGACCATTATATTTAATCTTTTTCAGGTCATCGGAAAAAACATTGGTTCGCGTATAGGAACTAAAATCTTGCTTTTGGAGTCTTGAATATCTGGATTTTGAGAAAACGGTCTATTAGGATGATGAGTTTTTCTAAATGTAACCTGAATCTAATAAAGGGAATCAGTTTATCTTCTGCAAATGAAACAAATCCCCTCTCAAGAAATCGTATATACAGATATGGAATCAAAAAAAGGAGACTAAAAATGAACACGCCAAAAACAATATCCACAGCAGTAGGTGCATCAAACCACTCAGGATAAGCTTTCTTAAATGCTTCAACGTCGTACATTCAATAATAAATTGATTTTGCGTATATAAATATTCTGCCATGACACATGAGGCTCCACACATGACAAAATTAATATATTCGATAAATGATTTACATGATTATGATACTTGCCCCTTTTTTATTTGGAAATGAGGAAACTATCGGGCTGCACGTTGTCCTTTCAAATATCTTCTGGTGGGCATCCCTGCTCCTTGTCTTCACAGCCTACAGGAATCGAAACCTGTGGAATGTAGGTGATACACCATGGACTTTTTTATTTTTAATCTTCATCTTTTTCGGAATCCGTGAATTGGGCCATCTAAGCAGCTCACCTTTAATTGCTTCCATACGGTACGTTTTCGGAACATGGTCTGCAATTTTCATGGCTTCCCTGTTTACCTACCTCTATATTTTGATATACCTCCGGAAAACAATTCCAAAGATTGCTACATTCATTCCTTTTGCCCTTGCTCTTCTGGTCCCGCTTATCATAATTATCCTATTTTTTTCAGGCATAACACCTGATGATTTGAAAAATATCATGTTTTCAATAGAAAATCTCGTATGGATAGCGTCAAGCTCAATAACCATTTTAACAACCTATATGCTTGGAACGCGGGCTGCTGGGGGATTTGTAAAAATATATATGTTATTCCAGATAGCAGCAATTATCGCTCTATTATGGAAATTCCTGGGCCTCATATCGAGTATGGGCTGTATAATACCTTACTCTCTTCGTGAAACCCTTGAAACGCTTTTTGGGGTGTTTGCGGTAATATCCGTATATGTACTGACAAAAATGCTAAAATCTTTAGAAAGGCAAATTCACGGCGGTTAACATGGTAACTAAAGCTGAATTATATCATCTTGCTCTTACGCAACTCGAAAATTCTACAGGTGATATTTCAAGTTCCGCGCTTGTGACCGATGACGGGCTGGTTATGACAAGCACGACTTCAGGTGACGTAAACAAAGAAACTTTTGCTGCATACTGTGCGGCAGCATTCAAACGTGCAAGCGAGACTATGGAAGAACTTTCGGGCGAGAATATCGATACATTGTTTTTTGAATCCAAAAATCACCGTGTTGTAACGGTGCGTGTTGGGGAACATGCTTTACTCGTTGCATTGACAGGCAAGAATGTCCAGGTGGGGCTTGTACTTATCAATATGCAAAAGACTGCCCAGAAAATAAAGGAATTAAGTGAAACAAGTATTTTCACACCATCCGCGGTATCGGTGGAAGCACATTAACCAATAACGAATACGAAATGAACAGGACGCAAGCTAAAACCAAAATATGGCTGGTTAACGACAAAGATGAACCTGTAATAGGAGAAGGGAAGGCAGCCCTTCTAAAATCCATCAAAGAAGAGGGTTCGCTGAACAAAGCATGTAAGAAGGTAAAAATCTCATACAAGCATGCATGGCTTTTGCTAAAAGAGATTGAAGAAAGCGTTGGAGAGCCGGTTATAATAAAAAAACGGGGTGGGAGTGCACAGGGCACATTCCTGACCGAAAAAGCAATAAACTTACTAGATGAATATAATACATACGAAGCAATACTTGCACAAACCGTTTATGATAATACGTTCTGGGAGGTGATTGGGTTGAAAATATCTGCAAGGAACCAGATGAAAGGCAAAGTTATCGAGGTTGAGAAAGAAGGTCTAATCGCAAAGGTTAAGATCTCCATAGAGCCAACAACGATAACTGCCGTCATCACAAAAGAAGCTGCTGATGCGCTGGGCATCAAAAAAGATGATAAAGTAATGGCAGTGGTAAAGGCAACCGAAGTGATGATAGGGAAAGAATAAAGGCTTAAAGGCATATTGTAACTCCCTAATCTATTATATCAATTTTTTTTCGAAATCTTTATTAGTACACGTTATGTTTGGATGAACATAAGGTGTTAATATGAAAAACCTGTTTGTAAAAATAATCCTTGCATCGATTTTTATATCGCTATTTGCTGGCTGTGTCCAACAGGCACCGACTGGAAATACAACATCCCCAGCATCAACGGCATCAGCCCCGCAGGATTTGCATTTAGCCACAACTACTTCCACCTGCGATACTGGATTGCTCGATGTGCTGAACAAAAAGTTTGAAGATGAAAATAACGTAAAAATATTGACGGTATGCGAAGGGACAGGAAAATCTGTCGCAACAGGAGAGCTCGGAGCGGCAGACGTTGTGATGGTGCACGCTGTCCAATTGGAATTACAGGCTGTTGCTAACGGGAGTTTCATAAACCGTTCCTACATGATGTACAATTATTTCGTAATCATCGGACCTGAGAGCGACCCTGCAGGTATAAAGAATGCAACAAATGCTACGGATGCTTTCCGCAGGATAGCCGCAAAGCAATCTCCATTCGTATCGCGCGGCGACAACTCAGGCACGGATATGATGGAAAAATCAATCTGGAAAGCCGCCAATATCACACCTGCTGGAACATGGTATCAATCAGTTGGCAAAGGCATGGGAGACACCATCACGACAGCCGACATAAAAAGTGGTTATACTCTTTCTGACAGGGGAACATATCTTGCAATGAAGGATAAAATAAACTTAAGAATCCTTTTCGAATCGGACAAGACATATCTTTTCAACCCCTATCATGTCATGGCTGTGAACCCTTCGAAGTTCCCGAACGTGAAATACGACCTTGCAATGAAATATATTAATTACGTGACATCCCCGCAGGGACAGGATATCATAAGGAATTATGGTAAGGGCAAATTCGGGGAAGCGCTTTTCGTGCCTGAAGAAGATGCGGGCAACGTAACCAGTCCATGATAATATGAGGTACCTGACTTGAATCACACTGCTCCCAATGTTTGTATCCATTCTGATTATGGCAACCCATTCAAAGCGCCGGCTGGAACGGATATTGGCATGGATGATGTCATAAAGAAAATCACCGATCCTTATCTTCTTTTCCAGATAGAACGGGTGAGTTCATTTCACGGGTACCTGAGCACAGGCGCATTCATCGGAATCCAGATGCTAAACATTGCCAGAAGGGAGCTGGATGCTGATTCAGGGGAGCAACTGTACGTTACCTGTGAAACGTACAACTGCCTTCCCGACCCGTTCCAGATTCTTGCCGGGTGCACAATCGGGAACAAGAAACTGAAAATCAGGGATTACGGCAAGATGGCTGTCGTGGTTAACAAGAGAGCTCCAGAGGGCCAGAAACTTGTCAAAAGCATCAGGATAGTGCTTGACCCCGCAAAAACAGAACGATATCCGAAGCTGCACGCCTGGTACATGAAGACTGGAAAAGTATCCCATGAGGAGGCAGTCTCGATGCTGATAGATGCTGGGGAGAGCGTTTACACATACAAAATCATGGACATTGAATTGCCGGAAAAACCAGAAAAACGCATAGCTCTGTGCGGGAACTGCGGTGAGAGCTTTGTTAAGAAAAACGATGGGGCTCTATGCCTTGAGTGTATGGAAAAGATTGGAATATTAAAGGAGTAATATATGAAAGAGGTAGTGTTTGAAACCAAGGAAGATAAGACACTCGTATATCTTCCGGAAAAGTGTATAGGATGCGCAACTTGTACAATGATATGCCCTAAAGACAATCTGGTGATTGGCTCTGTGGGAGCGGTGGCACGGGGTCTTATCAACAAGGACTTCCTCCAGAAAGGAGGCGGAGGATGCATAATGTGCAGCATGTGCGCAAAGGTATGCCCGACTGGCGCGCTTGAAGTAAGAAAAGCGGGTAAGGTGGAGATGGATGACACTTATCTCTACGGCGCCTTAAAGCCAACTGTAGTTGATGAAAAATGCGTCCGCTGCGGGATGTGCGCGGAGGTGTGCCCGCAGGATTGCATAGAAGTAGAGAAGCGCAAACTTGCCCAGGATGGAAGCCTCTCGATGGACGGCAAAACCATAATCGACCAGAAATGCTGCGTGCACTGCGGATGGTGCGCCTCCATTTGCCCTGTAGATGCAATAACAATGGAGAAACCATTTTCAGGAGAATTTTCACGCGATGGGAATGTGTGCCAGGCGTGCCGCACATGTGTGCATACCTGTCCCTGCGATGCCCTGTTCAACAGGGAGGGGAAACCAGGTGAGAGGGTTGAGAAAGTGACTCACAGGCCGGACGCCTGCATATACTGCGGCGCCTGTTCCGTGGCCTGCCCGGTGGGAGCAATAACAGTAAGGAAAACCGCAATAGTACCTGACATGAAGAAAAAACAGATATTTGAGAAAAAACTTACCGCGGAGCCGACTCCAAGACCATTGCTGACATCAACACTTATCACAGATGAAGAGGCATGCCTTGGATGCGGCAACTGCGTGATCGCCTGCCCTGTAAATTCTTTATCAGATCCTTACCTTGCAGCAGGACATCTCAATGAACTCGATATGAAACCTCTGCTTGAGGTTGAGAACGGCAAAGTAAAAGTAGTGGATCAGGAGGTATGCGGTTCGTGTGCCACATGTAGCCTGATATGCCCGACAGATGCGATACGGCTTGAGAAAAGGGAGGTGGCATAATGCCTGGAACAATGGTTATAAAAAACGGATATGTTTTCGATCCGTTAAATGAAATTGATGGGGAAATAAAAGATATTTTTATCAAAAATGGAACGATCGTAGAAGACCTCACAGGAGCAGGTTTGCGGGATGCAAAAATAATTGATGCGAAAGGTAAAACCGTGATGCCTGGAGGTGTTGACTCGCATTCCCATGTAGCCGGCGCAAAAGTGAACGCAGGAAGGATGATGTGCCCTGAGGACCGCTACAAATGGGTGACAAAGAAAACCGATCTCACCCACGGCGGGAGCGGGAATACCGTGCCTTCGGTGTATGTCCAGGGCTATGATTATGCAAAAATGGGATATACAACAGTCTTTGAGGCTGCAATACCTCCAATGGAAGCGCGTCATACCCATGAAGAGATGCGTGCAACCCCGATCCTTGATATGGGTGGGTATCTTGTGCTGGGAAATAACTGGTTCATAATGCGCTACCTGAAAGAAGGGAATATCGAGAAAGCTGCGGCTTACGCTGCCTGGATGATGAGGACGCACAAGGCTTACGGAATTAAATGCGTCAACCCGGCAGGGGTTGAGAACTGGGGCTGGGGAAAGAACGTGAGTTCGCTGGATGAGCCTAACATTCATTTCGGCATCAGTTCAAGGGAGATCATCCGTGGACTGGCCCAAATAAATGAGATGCTTGGAATGCCCATGTCATTGCACTTGCATGCCAACAACCTTGGTCATCCGGGATGCTGGGAAATAACAAGAGATTCACTTGCAGTTCCATCTGATGTGAAAGTAGAAAATAAGATGGATGTGCAATGGCCGGAAACGAAGATCGACCCGAGGCGAACCCAGAGCGTGTACCTCGCCCATGCGCAGTTCAGTTCTTTCGGCGGCACCTCATGGAGGGATTTTGAGTCGGGAGCAAAGGGATTGATAGACTACGTGAATAAATCCGACCATGTGGTTATAGATAACGGTGCGGTGCCATTCGGACCAGCTACGGCAATGACAGGGGACGGACCTGCGATACACGACCTGTATGTGCTGACAGGGAATAAATGGTCAAACACCGATGTAGAGCTTGAGTGCGGTTCGGGTGTCCTGCCGTTTAATTACATGAAAGCAAATCCTGTGCACAGCGTTGAATGGGCGATGGGACTTGAACTTCTGCTTCTGGTCAATGACCCATGGAAGACCATCATGACCACAGACCACCCCAACGCCGGGCCTTTCACCAAATACCCGCAGGTGATCACATGGCTCATGTCAAAGAAAGCCAGGGATGCTACTTTTGCCGAATGCCACAAGTGGGCGCAGGATAAGAGCAGCCTTGGAGGCACTGACCGTGAGATGACATTGTATGAGATAGCAATCCTCACACGTGCAAATTCTGCAAGGACTGTGGGAATAGCACACAGGAAAGGACATCT
>CABMII010000100.1 GCA_902386255.1 uncultured archaeon | reverse complement strand
TCATTTTATTATCCCCTCTATATTTTTAGATGGGATAATATCATAATTATATTTTACGGTTGATTTATGGAGTCTATGGCTGAATATGATCTTTTGTTCGGAAGTCAGGGTATTCGGAAGTACTGATACGCGTTTCATCAGTGTTTGCCTGCAAATGTCATATTTATCACATTGCTCACACTCTTTCCAGATGAGTTTTTTCTCCTCATCCGGAAGGCGAACGAACCTTTTTTTCTCAAAAAAGGCAGGCGAAGTAGTACGGAGATAGACCACATCTGTCAGCCCTGCAGCCCGACTTAGAATAGCGTCCACCAATTTTGAACCTATTCCTTTATTTCGATAGGCCGGAAGCACCGCGATAGAGCGGAGTTCCACTATATCCCCAGTATCCAGACAGGCGCATCCGACTGTCTTTTTATCAAACACTGCCACTATGAATTCAGGGAGGTTTTTCTCAACTTTCTCAGTATCGAGATAATAAAAAGAAAGGATAGTTTTTATATCCTTAATATCAGCCTTCGTTGCCTTCCTGAGTTCAATATCCATCTAATTTATTTTCCCCTCTTTTCCTTATCGGATAATTCTATATTCCTTAAGATAGTTCTTTATAGTATATATTAATTTATAGAAATTATTTGAGTAAATTATGAAAGTTATACGCGACCCCATACACGATTATATCGAACTTGACGAACTCGCGCTGGCGCTTGTCGAAACCCCCGAGGTCCAGAGACTGCGCAGGATTCGTCAGCTGGGTTTTTCAAACCTTGTATATCCCGGGGCAAACCATACCCGTTTTGAACATTCACTGGGCACCTATCATCTCGCCAAACACCTGGTAAAATATGTAGATGAACGCCAGCAGGATGAATTACTCGCGGCTTCCTTGCTTCATGATATCGGGCACGGCCCATTTTCCCATGCGACTGAAAAGCTGATTGTCCGTTATACAAGGAAAAGCCATGATAACGTGGAAGGATTATTGAGAAATGGACTGATATCAGATGTACTTAAGGACTTCTCGCTGTCCCCGTCAAATATTGCAGCCCATATTAAAGGCAAGACTAATCCGGGGCAGATTATCAACAGCGAAATAGACGTGGACAGGATGGATTATCTTGTTCGTGATGCCCATTATACGGGTGTAGCCTTCGGTCTTATTGACCATGTAAGATTGATTCACGAACTCGGGTTCAATGAGAATAAACTTGTCCTGAACCCCGGCGGCCTGCAGGCGGCTGAGTCGCTTCTGGTATCACGGTTCCTGATGCATCCCACAGTTTATTTCCATCATGTCTCACGGATTGCGGAATCAATGTGCGCACATGCTGCTGAATACATGATAGAAAACGGTCTCTCTCCCGAATCATTCCAGAGAATGGATGATGTCGCTTTCATGAGCGAGATGAAAAATTCAGGCGGTTACGCGTCCGAAATCGCAAAAAGGCTTGATGAAAGAAAATTGTTCAAGCGTGCGCTGTATGCTGGTTTTGATTCAGTTGGCATAGATGTTGCAAAACTTCGCAATAATATCAAAAGGGTTGAAAATGAGATCGCTGAGAGTTCTGGTGTCGAACCCGGATATGTGCTTGTAGACATCCCTGAAAAACCTGAGATTGCTGAAATGAAAGCCTGCGTTCTTATAAGCGGAAAAATGATACCTATCGATAAAGCCTCAAGCCTCGTTGCGGCGCTGGGAAAGGCGCAGCTTGATAACTGGCGCCTCGGTGTGTTCACCCCGCCTGAATACAAGGAAAAAGTGGGCAGGGTTGCAAGGGAATTCTTTGAAGTTAAAAAGGATATAAAACAATTCAAACTGACCGAGCTTTGAGCGCCTTTCGTATCTCGTCTTCTTTTTCCGGCCTGAATAGTTCTCTTATTCCATAGGATTCATGATACAGGTTCAAGCCGCGAATTATTACAACCGGCATACCGCCATTCCCTTCCCCCATCAGGATATTTGCGAATCCCGCTATTTCATCCACAACTGCTTCGTTTTTCACTTCAAGCACTCTCCCGAAAAGGTCTTCCGTTCCCCTCCAGTCCCGCGTGGCTTTTATTCCTGCAATACCGATAGCTGCCCCGGTCTGTCCCATCCTGAACGCCCTGCCGTTGGTATCCGTGATGACAACGCTGACATTTTTACCGGTATATTTTAAAATGGATTCCTTTAGTTTCCGTGCACTTTTATCAGGGTCTTCGGGAAGCAATAGAATGTTGTCGCTGCCTTCGACATTGGAATGGTCGATGCCTGCATTTACGCAGATGCTGCCGTTCCTGGTGCGGACAAGAAGAAAGGGTGACTCAAGCAATACTTCCTCGCTTTCATCAAGCACTGCCTGAACAAATCGCGGGTCGTTGTCGTTTCTTTTTGCAATAATTTTTGCTCGCTGTGTTGCTTTAACGGTATCCATGGGCACAATCCTGCCCTCGGATTTGGATACGATGGTGGAAGAAATAACAACGATATCATGCTCCTTGAGTTCTGTTTGTTCACTCAGGATGCGTGCAATATCGTCACCCTTTTTAATAAGGGGGATTTTTTCAACGGCAAATGCGGTTGCATTCAATCGGATTCCTCGCCCCCTTAAATGCAGGAGGAATAATAATGCTTTCTAATTGAACACCACAGATAAATGAAGATTAAAAACGCAGACAACACCGCTAAGAACGCACAAAGTTGAAATATAAAATTATAAATAATGAGCGATTAATTTGCGGCGCCCGATAAGAAATCCGATGCATCCACCTCGGCATTATTCACCGCAAAGCACGCAAAGACCGCAAAGGAGAGAGAAAATGAACAACGAACATATACGAACTCGTACGAACTCAAACTTAAATATTTCCAACTGTCGGGCGCGCCGATAGGAAACCGATGCAGCTTATGCATATCGAAATCACGAACCGCAGATAAACGCAGATGAACGCAGATTTGTTGTCAGGTATTATGAATACAATTGGATAAATTATTTTTCCGTGTACTCTAAGGATGGGAAGTGAAATCCATAAGTTAGGAGCTATATTGCGGATGGTGAATGAGAATCATGGCATAACTCAGAAGGAATTCCTGAAAAGGCTCGGCATATCGTGGAATGTCAGTGCACTTATGACTTTTGCTGGAGCGAAACGGAATCGAACTTAGGCGGAGTCCCAAAACGAGATTATCTTTGTTAAGTGACATTGCCTTGATGTTGTATCTCTTTTTCTTTTGAACTTGTTTGTTAATCGGTCATTACCAATGCAATGTGTAATTCTCTTTTCAACACGCTAGGAAAATCAAGAATGTAAATTTGGATCTTAAGCGATTGCTTACCCACACAAATATCGGACAACTCCTCAATTTCAAAGATAAAATTGTTTAGAGAAGATTGCGCTGATTCTTTGGTAACAGACAACATTTGAGAAAAGCTGTGTTTAACTTTCCTGATTTGTTTTCGCTGATGTTCTGCGTCATCCGGCAACAGAACTGGCAAACCTATCGTAGTCGAAGTCAAGACCTCGACGCTCTCGGAATTAGGCAAAGAGCCAAAATAGATCGGTATGAGACCAAGTTCTTTACTGTGTCTGAGGTCGGATAATAGTTTGTCATTAGCAAGATGTCTTTCGTATGGTAGAAAGAATATCTTCTTATCTATGAGTTCTGCCGGTGAGCTTGAAAGAATAAGCTGATGAGCTTGGTCAGGTAAATCGAGCGACCAGCCCGCTATTATTGCTCCTTCGTTTCCTGTTGATTCTGATCGTGCGGTATCGCTTGTTAAAATATATCGGGTTACAATACTGGAATAATATTTTTCGAAGATTTCGAAGAAATTTTCCTTGTTCATCATCCAGGCATTCCCTCCCGCTACTTCTTTAATAGTGACGAGTGAGCATTCAAAGAATATTTCCTTATTCTTCGGGAAAGGAATCAAATCAATTACTGAACCAGGGTA
This sequence comes from uncultured archaeon, assembly GCA_902386255.1. GTDB lineage: Archaea > Halobacteriota > Methanosarcinia > Methanosarcinales > Methanoperedenaceae > Methanoperedens. The sequence continues at coordinate 50,342 of CABMII010000100.1, read as the reverse complement.
TTCAGAACTTGCTACTTGCAAACATAAATCTGAATATGTTTGGAGATGTCTTGATATTTTCAGGAAAGTATCCACATCATTCTGGCAGAGCATAAACTTAATACCAACAGTATTGCGATAATTACCAAGTAAAGCTTCTTTTCTCCCCCACATCCATAGTCTGAAGATACTGTCCTTCGCCTCAGGAAACCAATTGATTAATTCAAATAGTTCGTTTATTAGTTGTTTGAAGTTTAATGCTGGGGGCTTCCTTAAATTGATCTGTTCTTGAAGACGTCGGATTGATTCCTTTACATGGGGTAGACGGTGCAGATTATATCTCTGGCAAAGAAATTCAGCCTCTCCAAATAGTATCTTCGCTTCATCTAAATTGCCAATTCGCATGTGAATCTCACCAAGATTCATATTAACTTCTGCGATGAGGTCATAGTACGATGAACCATCAATGAATTTCTGGAGTTCTCGGTATAGATCAAATTCTTCATTTCTCTTTCCCAACAATCCTTTCAGGTGAGCGATAGAACCCAAACATTTAGCAATACCGATAGTGTTAGATATAGACTCAAAAGCGGCCTTTGACTTTTGGTAATAAACCAACGCTTTCTGAAAGTTGCCCATTATCTCATAGGCGAAACCTATTTGACCAATTATGTAGGCTCGTCTGGGTTCAGATTGGGTTGAAGGCAGAAGTTTTTCCAGCGTTTCGATACAATCTGAAAGCAACTTGTTTCTTTCATCCAGGTTCTTCTCGATATGAGCAATCTCTGCCAAACTTCCAACGGCGGCTACATAGCCTTCAAGCAACTCTTCTCGAAGTGATAAGTCCTTTGCCCGTTCAAAATAACCTTTGGCCTTTTCAAATTGCCCATCCTCCATATAAATGTGGCCTAGCTTACTCAGATATTTATTTTGTTCTTTGTAATCGCCAGATTCTTCTACCAACTGAAGGGCAGATTTAAAAATTTCAGTTGCTTTGTCTTTTTGTCCGAGTATGAAATTTAGCCGTCCTTGAATGTCAAAACATCGAGCTTGCCAAGCACGGTCTCCAATCTCATAGTAGATGCCGAAAGCTTCATCAAGGAAAGGGATCCCTGTCTCATATTGGGCTTCACGAAATTTCAATTCAGCAAGCAGAAAGAGTATTTTGCCAATATTTGGCTTGTACCCAGACTTGCGACACCATTCAAGCGCTCGCAGGTAGTTTGATTCCGCGTTTTCTATTTTCCCTTGGCGCTCATAAATCATTGCCTTGTGATGATAGCAATTGGCAACGCCAAGACTTGCTTCTTGTTCTGTTTTGGCGGGTCCTTTCTCACACTCACCTAAAAAATATTTCAGTGCCTGATCGTACAATTCGAGTGCTTGCTTTAAGTGACCACGATGATCTTCAACCCAACCTATAGCATGGAGTGTTTCTGCAATATCAAGCTTATCCTCACGTTTCTTTTTAATTTCTAAGGCTTGAGAAAGATAGGCATCTGCCTGATCCAGATTTCCGGCATCTGTTTCAATCATACCAAAGCTTTGTAAAGCGGCTGCAATGTCTTTCTCTGAATGGACCGCCCTGTATGCCTGTAGGCACTCTTTCAGTAAATTCTTTGCTGCATCAAAATTCTTATCCCATTCATACATGATGGCTGCCAGGCGGTGTTTAGCTCTTGCTGCGGCAAGATCGTTATCATAGTTGGTAGCAAGCTCTAATGACTTTTGAAACACAGTTCTCGCATCTTCAAACTTACCCATGCTTCGTAGTGCCCACCCCTCATCGAAAAGCTTCTGAATATCATCTGGTATCTTTGGGATCTTTACTTCCGTCTTTGCATCCAGTAGCGTTTTAACATCGACAGCAATAGCATCAACCTTTTCTTCCGTTCGCTGGGTAGTTTTGGCAACATCCTGTAAAACCACCCGCATATCGCTAATCGCCTTTTCCAAGCCTCCCTGAAATGGTTCATTGGGCAAGCGATGGTCAATCGTATCTTTTAATTGCTCTAATTGATTTCTCAGTACCTCCAGCGTTTGCAAATCTCGCTGGATTAAGTCCTGACTTGCCTGCACAGCTTTCACATCCGCCTGTATACCTTCCAAAAGTAATCGTTGAAAGGCACGCCATGCCTTGTTGGACTCCTTACTATCTGTCTTCAACTCTTCGGTAAACCATAGCTGCACTTCGTTTAGCAAATTATTGTGAAAAAAATCCCTGAAGTGGTCGCAGTAGGTGCATAGAAGGTTTGTTCCGTTAATGCGCTCCCAAAGCTTATCTGTAGCTGACTCTTGTCCTCCGTAAAGATATTCCTTAATCTCTTGATCCTTCATTGCTTTTTCTAAGAAGGCGGGGAAAGCTTCTTGTGCTTCTTCCTTTAACTCTTTGAAAAATGCTTTGATAGATTCCTTTTCATTTTTTGGGAGTGCATCTGCTTCACTCAGTTTGAAGTACTCTGTCTCCAGATGAGTCAAGGCTTTGATAAAAGCATGGGATAAAGCTTTTTGAATATCGTGGTTGAGTATACCGTCATTGCTTGTCAGCCATCTTTCTTTGAGCTTTGCACCGCCGCTCTGAATTATATTGGTGCTTAGATTGATGCCGATACCTGCCATGACTGCTGCGCCAATTGTTCCACCAATCGCAAAACCGACTCCGGTGATTGAGACAGTTGCTAAAATTTCTAGTAGATTTAACGCATGTTTTTTAGTAAGCACCTTCATTCACCTTTCGATTTTAATGGCATGGCATCTAACGTTTTTGCATGTTCAACTGCAATTTCAGCTAACTCGTCACATATGTGCTACATATACATTCCAATTTGGCTGTTGGCAGTATAGATGCGTTTCATATATAATATACTCACTTTTTATGAAAACTTTATTTGAATGCCTACAACCGCACTTCGCGCAGTGCCTTTGCATCCTCCATCGCAAAAGAGGGATTGCAGCTGGATAAAGCAGTCCTACCAGGGACTTGATTCGCACCACATAGTCAGGATAGTGTGCAAAGCCATTATCTGCGCCTCATCAAAGTTCAGTTTGCATGTTATGTGAGCAGCATGGTATCTGCGTTCATCTGCGGTTAAATCTTCATCCCAGAAGGCTGTGTTTCAGAATCAGCGCTGCAAACAGTATCGCGACGATGTTCATCACTTTTATCAGCGGGTTAATTGCAGGGCCTGCCGTGTCCTTAGTCGGGTCGCCCACGGTGTCGCCCACAACTGCTGCCGCATGTGTGGGATTCTTGCTTCCGTCTGGTAATCTCTTCCCGCCCAAATTACCTGACTCGATATATTTCTTGGCATTATCCCATGCCGCCCCTCCGGTTGTCATCATAAGGGCAAGGAGGAGACCCGAAATAATCACGCCGATAAGAAGACCACCAAGCGCTACAGGTCCGAATATAAAACCTACAAGCAGAGGTGAGAGCACCGCAAGAAGCCCGGGTACAATCATTTCTTTCTGGGCTGCAACTGTTACAATGTCCACGCACCTGCCATAATCGGGCCTGGCTGTTCCTTCCATGATGCCCTTAATTTCCCTGAACTGCCTTCTTATTTCAGTTACTATGGTTGTGGCAGCCCTGCCTACAGCTCCCATAAGGAAGCTTGTGAACAGGAACGGGATCATGCCGCCGATAAGTAATCCCACGAGAACCGTAGGGTCTGAGAGTTTAAGTACCAGTTCTGCCTTTCCCTCTGCTGCAAGCAGTCTGTTTATTTCACTGCTGTACGCCGCATAGAGAGCAAGTGCACCGAGTGCAGCCGAACCTATGGCATATCCTTTTGTGACTGCTTTAGTGGTATTTCCCACGGCGTCCAGCGGGTCTGTGATATCCCTGACCTCCTTTGAAAGCTCAGCCATCTCTGCAATACCGCCTGCGTTGTCTGTTATCGGGCCGTATGAGTCTATGGCAATTATTATTCCAGTGACTGAGAGCATTGCTGCCGCTGCTATGGCAATCCCATATAATCCCAGTATTCCGCCGCCCATAACCGTATATGAAATCAGGATACCTGCGCAGATGACTATTACAGGTAAGGCAGTGCTCTGTAACCCTACCGCAAGTCCTGTTATGATGTTCGTTCCCGGGCCGGTTACCGATGCGTTTGCGATGTCCTTTACAGGGCCATGCGTTGTTGCTGTATAATACTCTGTAATGATTATCATCGCCGCCGTGACGCCAAGACCCACAAGCGCGCTGATGAAAAGACCGATATCACCGTTCATCAACTGCTGTGTGATTATATAGAACAACACTACTGAGATTGCTCCTGCCACGATTGCGCCTTTGTACATCGCTCCCATTATGTCGCCTGATTTTCCAAGCTTTACAAAAAATGTCCCGATTATGGATGCGATAATTGCCGCCGCTCCGAGCATGAGGGGATACGTGACCGCATTTGGATAAGTTGCGATGACTGTGACGCCAATAAGCATCGCGCCAAGAGCCGTAACGGCGTATGTTTCGAAAAGGTCAGCCGCCATTCCTGCGCAGTCGCCCACATTGTCGCCCACGTTATCAGCAATGACCCCTGGGTTGCGCGGGTCGTCCTCCGGTATTCCCGCTTCCACTTTCCCGACAAGGTCAGTGCCAACGTCCGCTGCTTTGGTATATATCCCGCCTCCAATCCTTGCGAAAAGGCTTATAAGCGATGCGCCGAACCCGAAACCTATGACCTTATCAACCGCGCCAACATTTCCTCCGAATGCGATATAAAGCCCGCTCACACCGAGGAGCGCAAGGCTTGCAACTGATATACCTGTGACTGCGCCGCCTTTGAACGCCACGTTAAGCGCCTGCTGCATACCTTCTTTTGCAGCATTGGCACAGCGCACGTTGCTTCGCACTGATATGTTCATGCCAAGATAGCCTGCTGCTGCAGACATCACAGCGCCGAGAATAAATCCGATCGCAGTAGGCACATTAATTGCCAATGCGATTAACACTGCAAGAATAACTGCGATTACAGCCACTGTCTTATATTGCCTGTTCAGGTAAGCCATAGCGCCTTCCTGTATTGCAGAGGCAATCTGTTTCATCCTGTCTGTTCCGGCATCCAGTTTGAGAATATACAAAACAAGATACACGGCAAATAATAAACCTATAACACCCGCAAGCGGGGCTGAATACAATAACGAATCCATAATTTCCTCCTTATAGTGCCGCCAACTTGTTCCTAAGGATATATATTATTTACCTATGCGCTCATTTACAAAATTATGAATTCAGACCTGCAATGCGCAAGTAGCATGATAGATGCGCTGGAAACCGATGCCACCACAAAAGCCTCCATGCTCAGGGCTTTGGCGCGCAGGCTCGACCTCTTCGGCAGTGATATTCTTTTTTTCAATGAGCCTTTCACGCCGGTTTCCCTGACAGGCTCCCGCTGCGCACTTTCTTGCAAACACTGTAATTCACATTATCTTCGCCACATGCTGGATGGTTCCGGGGGAAAATTGCAAACTGAAGCCTCAAAATTAGCAAACAGGGGTGCAAAAGGAATTCTCCTCAGCGGGGGAAGTGCTGCTGATGGAAGCGTCCCTACATATGAGCAATCGGATGTTATCCAAAAAATCAAGCATGATACAAAACTCAAAATCAGCGCGCATACAGGCATTGTGAACAGTTCCCAGGCGCGTATCCTTTCAGAATACCTGGATATGGCGCTCGTTGATGTTCTTGGCGATGATGAAACCATACACGATGTGCTTGGCATCGATGCCAGAGTACAGGACTATGAGGAGTCGCTGCGACGTCTCTTTTCTCTTGGGATTCCGCTTGCGCCGCATATCATCGTAGGGCTGCGTGATGGCCAGTTAAAGGGTGAATTCAAAGCCCTTGAAATGGTTAAGAAATTCAATCCCGTGACAGTAGTGATTGTTGTATTTATCCCCACAAAAGCAACCGCTATGGGTGACGTCTTCCCGCCCAAAATCGAGGATGTGGCCAAAGTAATAACAACCGCACGGGAGATGTTCGATGTGCCGCTTTCGTTAAGCTGCGTCCGCCCGGGCGGGCGTTATCGCTCTCTGCTTGACAGATACGCAATCCTGGGCGGGATTGACAGGATAGCCGTGCCTTCGAGGAAAGCATACGCGGCATCCAGGGAACTCGGATTGAATATCATAGAAATCCCGAAAATGTGCTGCTCTTATGGGGTGGTAAGATAGAAAAAATAGCAAGCCATGATGATATCGATATTTTTGCGCCTGACGATTCAAGGTTCTCCTTCCTGAAAAGCCCCTATGCAGCCCATAAAACCAAAAGCGCCGTGGACATATATTATGGGAGTTTCGGCGGTGAGGCGTTTTCACCCGTTGACGGTGAAATAATCGATATCAGGAGTTTCGATACACCAACACCTTTTAAGGATATTAATTCCAGGGAATATCTAATCGCCATGAGCCAGGGGAAATATGTCATTAAAATAATCCATATAAAACCTGAAGTTTCAATCGGTGATACCCTATCGAAAGGCGAGATGCTCGGGACATTTATTAAAAACGGCTATTTCATTTTCTGGAATGACCCTGTGATGCATGTTGAAGTCAGGAAACAGTGGGATTATCTTCGTGCATCGAACAACCTCCACCTTTTGCCTGATATCGAATGGACGGCGCTTCCGGAAGGCAAAACCCTTGAAGTTGATTGCCGGATCGAAGAAGTTAATAAAAGATACTCGCTCCTCAGCGCGCCTTATAGTACCTGCGGCGATGTGAAGGGATTTGCAACAGATGGAGGCTTTCTTGATGGTTTTATAAGTTCAAATGGGGACGACGGTTTTTTTGGTATAGTTAAACGGCAGGGATTTTCCCATCCGGCAGTATCTTCGTTTGAAATTTCAAAAGGCGATTCTGAGATAAAATGCTCTGGCGTTGCTTTTTGCCTGTCTTTAAAAGAACCGGCAATCAAAGTAATTCCCGAAATATACAGCGACAAACCCATATCGTTGGGCGATAATATCCATTTAAAACTCACTTTTTATTGACCGCCCTTGCGCAGCCTGACACGCAAAACATCGGCCGCGCTGCTTAGATCAGTATCATAAAGGTCTTTTATCTTTGAGTTGTAAAGATAAATGTAAATTTTCTTTATATCAGCTTCTATCCTTTCCCGGGATGCTGGATTTTCAGGCGACAGGATAGTATAAAAATCATCATGGTGCGTTATTATAAAATATCTTAATTCCTCTACTTTTTTCATTTCAGGCAATAGCCGCAAGGCTCTTATAATTGGGGGACCTCTTGTTTTGCGGTGTTTCGGGCCGTCATGGAGATACAGCCCGAACAACGAATCATCGGTTTTTAAAATGGCGGTAAGCGTCATTGCCCCTGCCCCGCTGCATACTTCCACCTTTTCCCCAATAACCGAATAACTCATCTCTGATAATTGTTTCCCGGCGAATTGAAGGAGAGAGAGTTCATATTCCCGCTCAGGAATGCCCCAGTAATCAGTCATAGTAGCAAGCAGGTTTGGAAGGATATTTATAGGTATCTTATACGAATTTCGGCCTTGCAGACAATTTCACAGAAAGCGGATGCCTCTTGAACGGGAACCCGGAAACCTCATCCGATATCCTTTTATTCAATTCCACGGTTGTCATTTTAATATTGGAAGGTTTATTCGGCGATGATTCGCTCCTCACCGTAACCGTAAGATTGCCTCCTGCAACCTCTTCATCTCCCACGACCGCTACATACGGAATCCATTCCTTGCCAGCGTCGCGTATTTTTTTGCCTACAGTCTCCTCGCGGTCATCTATATCCACTCGCCAGTTCAGCTCTTCCGCTACTTTTTCCGCATATTCAAAGTGCTTCTCAGCAACTGGAATTACACGTACCTGAGTGGGTGAAAGCCATACGGGGAACATGGGAACAATGCCTTTCTCCGAGTTCATGTGCGCTTTTTCAAGCAGGGCGTATATGCACCTCTCGATGGCGCCGCTGGGCGAGCAGTGAAGGATGAACGGTCTTTTTTCGGCACCTGTTGAATCGATGTATTTTATGCCGTACCGCTCCGCATTCTCAACATCTATCTGCACGGTTGATAATGCGCTGGCTTTGTCCATTGCATCCACATAATTGAACTCGAATTTTAACACAAAATAGAAAAATCTCTGGTCCCATAGCTCTATTAGTACAGGCTTATTGACAGTCTTGACAAGCCCGACTATGAAATCCCTGTTCTCCTCGTAGAAATCACGCGTGAAGCGGATTGCCACTTCATAATCATCAAGGCCAATGCCGATTTTTGAGAGAACATTTATGCACATGTTGTACTGGTCGTTGAACTGCGCCACAGCCTCGTCCATGTCCCTGCACAGCGAATGCATATCAGGCATGGTGAACGCGCGAAGCCGGCGCAGCCCCACAAGCTCGCCGCTCTGCTCTTTCCTAAAGCTGTAGCGGGTAAGCTCCACCATCCGGAGCGGCAGGTTCCTGTATGATATGGTCATGTCGTGGTTCATAAGGAACTGCCCGAAACATGCCGCAAACCTGAGGAATAGCTGCTTTTTGTCGGCTTCTATGGAATACTGCCGCGCCGGGAAGCGGTCAAGATATTTCTTCAATGTGGGATGGTTCATGTCATACATTAAAGGCGTCTCAACTTCCATCGCTCCCTTTTTCGCGGTTTCTTCAAGGACGTAGTTTTCAATAAGGCTTTTCATAAGCCGCCCTTTCGGGTAAAAGCGCATATTCCCGGAGTCGGAACCGGGTTCGTAATCAGCAAGCTCAAGCCGTCTCATGAGCTCGACATGCGGAGGTATTTTATCAACAGCGCGGCTCTTGTGGATTTCGTAATTCACGAATTTCTTGAGGTTATCGTGCCCTGTAAAATCAAAGTCCTCTGGTTTCACGAGATCCCCGTCCGGGGTTAATATGTGCCAGTAAGATACGGCTTTTGCTTCGGATTTTAATGCCTCGGAGACAACTTCTTCTTTCTCCTTTTCTTTTATGACCGTAACGCATTTTTCCTCGCCTCCGGCCCTTATTGTCCTTGAAAGCTCTGATAGCGGATGCCCCTTGCATTTTATGGTAAAGGATTTGTACCAGCCAAAAGGCGCGCGCTTCACCTCAAATGAGGCTTCTTTGAGTAGTTCTTCGAGTTTTTTCAGTATTTCAATCGCCGTCTTCGGGGATGAGAGGCTTGAGCTAAGATGGGCATACGGATAAAGCATCACGCGGTTTGTTTTGACCTGCTCGGTTACTTTTCTTATTTCCTCTGCGGTCTGTCTGGCTGCATATTCGATATTGTCTTCGTCGTTTTTCTCAACTGCCACAAAAACCGTAAGGGCTTCCTCCATCCTCCCCTTTTTGAGATTGTCATCTATTTTTTCGGCGACAGGCGTGCTTCGTTTGGTCTCGTATTCTATGAAATCGGAATGAATGAGTAGTATCTGCATGGTATCACTTTCTCGCATCTACACCGCAATTAAGCTTAAAGTTTTGTCGGTTTTAGGTGGAAGATAGCTGAAGATTCACCGCGAAGAGCGCAAAGGTCGCAAAGATGTTGGTGCGCTTTGCGCTCGCGTATGGTATGAAAAAAATCAACAACTAACTCGTACGAACTGATACGAACTCATGCCATCGGAGTTCGTACGAGTTCGTATTAGTTCGTTGTTATTCTCCATTTTGTTGTATTTCTTCATTGTTATCTATGATATGTGTTAATAGCTGACCTTGCAGTTATTTAGAAAAACTTGTTTACCGACTCCAACCGCCTATTAAATGTATATGCAGATGGAATATTACCTGTCCCCCGCCGCTGCCTACGTTTATTACAAGCTTGTAGCCGCTGTCGCGTATGCCAAGTGTTCGGGCTATTTCCTTTGCTTTGAGCATCATTTTCGAGATGATAGCGCTGTGCTGCTCTTGCAGGGCGTTGACGCTTTCGATATGCTCAACCGGGACAATCAGCACATGGACAGGCGCGGATAGCCTTATGTTGTGGAAAACCACCATGTTCTCATCCTGATAAACGAATTTAGCAGGAGATTCGCCTTTGATGATTTTGCAGAAGATGCAATCGGTTGCCATATTTTCATCCCGAAAGCACTTTTTCAAGCATCTCAAACCTGCTCACCGCAAGCTCCTTGCTCGCGATGCGCCTGATTATAGCGCGCCCTGTATCGAAAACAATAATTTTCTCAACAGGGGAATTCGAAAGTATCAGCATCTCGTTGTCGGGCGTCACCTGCACTCCTTCAAAGTGTTTTTTAAGCTCCAGAAGAGCCTGCTGAGTAATTTTTATTTTTCCAAGCTCAGCTTCGCCGCTGAATAAATCCTCATCCGCCTTCGTAAAACATGGTTCAATGGTAATGATTTTCATGGTTTTTAGAGAAATGCCCCGACTTTATCCATTATCTCTTTTGCTATCTCATTCTTGGTTCCACTGACTTTTTTAATCCCGTCATCGATAAGATAAACCTCATTTGTATCTGCGCCCATGCCGCCTGAAGACACATCGTTCGCCACAACCATGCTGAGCCGTGACGATTCCATCGAGCTGCGCGCTCTCCCTATCAGCCCGTCTTCAGTTACCCCTGTCTCAGCTTTAAAACCGATGATTTTCAGTTCAGGATATTTCAACCGCACCTGTTTTATTAGTTTAGGCGCAGGTTTCAGGTTCAAGGTTACATCCTTGTCGGATTTTATCTTATTTTTTGATGGTTTTACAGTGAAATCCGAAATCGCAGCAGCGCTGATGAGGAGGTCGTATCCTTTGCCCAATTCTTCAAGCACAGTATCCGTCATATCCTGCGCGCTTTCGACATTGAACTCGCAAATCCCCTGAATCCCGATGCAGCCCCTGTGAACAAGAGTAACATCAGCGCCCCTTCTGAAAGCCTCAAACGCAAGCTCGATTCCAGTCTTGCCGGAGGCGCGGTTGGTTAGTATCCTTATAGGGTCGATTGCCTCAGCAGTCGCGCCGCCGGTAATCAGGATGCGTTTGCCTGCAAGGTTTTTCCTGCCAAGCGTCCTCTCAGCCCGCAGCACAATTTCTTCATTTGAGGCTATCTTCGCTGCGCCTTCTTCCAATATTGGATTTACAAACTCAACTCCCAGTTCCGTGAGTTTCCCAATATTTTCAATAACTATGGGATGGTCATACATGGATTCGTGCATCGCGGGGACTATCATTATCGGGATGCCTGAACCGAAAGCAGTTGTCGCAAAAGTCGTGACTGGCGTATCATCGATTCCGTGTGCAATTTTACCAATCGTGTTCGCGGTGCACGGCGCAATCAAAAGAAGAGCCGCTCTTCCCCCGATGCCGCAGAATTCTACGTGCTCCACGCCGCCTGTAATTTCAGTAATCACAGGATTGCCCGTGGCGTAGCGCATGGCTTCGGGATGTATGATTTTCTGCGCCGCCTGTGTCATGACAGCATGCACACCTGCGCCGTGCCTCCTGAGTTCACGGGCAAGCTCTACACACCGGACGGCTGCGATGCTGCCTGTTATTCCAAGGACGATGGTTTTGCCTTCGAGGGAGTTTGATGATTTGATAATTTGAGTGCTCATCACTTTCTTCTTTAGTGCAAAAAGATAAGAATGTTTGTATTTTGGGCAAGGGCAGGGATAAAGGAAAACAGCGCTGCAAGAACTCAAAGGCAAAGGCGCAGACCCATGAAGTGCCAGTGTCTGAGAGATATAAAAGGGCGGTTAGAGAAGAAAACAGATGTAGATTAAGCTTGATTATGAAAGCTGTATCAAATCGTCTTAGTCTAATTTTTTAAATCGTTTTTCCAAATACTAAATTTCTTATTTGTCGAGCAATTATCCTAGCAGGTCGCCTACCTTCATCCCCTGCGATGATGCAATATTCCATCAAATCAGATTTATCTTTTGGTTCAAATTTTCCACCTGGTTTCCACTGTCTCAATCTTGCCGCTAATTTTTTTGTTTGAATATGAGACTTCTCAAATTTATCAACTAAATCATTGAAAGTTTCTAGGTCGAAATCACCTAAATTTGTTATTTCCATATCATAAGTCACCGTTTCCTTGTAATCCTTTTATAGATATTAAGATTACTTCAATGTTTACTTTTATCAAACTCTCATCAAACCCACATAACCGCTAAACCCCTGAAAAGCCCAAATTTAAAAATGTATTGTGGGTGCATGCACAGTTAGGAGAAAGCGGGACGAATAAATTCCGCAAGACCAAAATACTAAAGCGCCAATTATAAATCAATGATAACTATCGGCGTAATAACGCGGGGAAAATACGGTCACCGCCTCATAGAAAATATCAAAAAAAATTCGGGTTTCAAAGTCTCTTCTATACAAATCCCTGAATCGCTTCCCGATTTCATAGAAGTTCCATCTGATTTTCTGGCTGGCCTGAATCTTGATAAAAGCATTTTTTCAAACGACCTCATAATTGCCTACATCCTGCATCCAGACCTCACCCCTGAAATCGTGCGCCTTGCAGGAGAGAACGGCGCACGCGCTGTAATTATCGCAGGCGGCGCGGCAAGGGCAGGCGCCGGGCTTCAAAAGATTTCTGGAAAATATAACATGCATGTTGAAGTCCATGAAATCTGCTGCGATCTAGAACAATGCGGTAACAATGTCGTTGACGAATTCGCATCATGTTTCGGAAGACCAAAGCTTAAAATAACCACAAAAGCAGGTCTTATAACAAAAGTGGAAGTACTCCGCGGCGCACCCTGCGGAAGCACATGGCACATGGCGAAGAGGCTTGTGGGGACGAGCACAAAAGATGCGCCTGCAAAAGCAGGGCTTCTCGTTCAGCAGTATCCGTGCAGGGCAGTCAGGGGCATCAAAGGCGGAATACATAAAGCAGGGGAGTTACATAAAAAAGCAGTAGAAAAGGCACAAGAGGAGTGAGAACGATGAAAGATTCAATATTTGAAAAGGCGCTTCGGTTCCATGAATCCCATCAGGGGAAAATTGCCCTGAAAAGCAAAGTCAGTATAAAAACAAAAGAGGACATGAGCCTCGCTTATACGCCGGGAGTTGCCGAGCCGTGTCTTCGGATTCATAAAAACAGCGATGATGTCTACCGCTATACTGGAAAAGCAAACTTCGTGGCTGTGGTGAGTGACGGCTCGTCCGTGCTCGGGCTGGGCGACCTCGGGGCTTTAGCCGCAATGCCTGTAATGGAAGGAAAGGCGATGCTTTTCAAGGTCTTTGCAGGTGTGGACGCATTCCCCGTCTGTCTTGATACAAAGGATACAGATGAGATAATCAATATCGTAAAGAATATTGCGCCTGTTTTCGGAGGCATCAATCTTGAGGATATTGGCGCGCCGAGGTGTTTTGAAATAGAGACACGCTTAAAGAAATTGCTCGACATTCCAGTTTTTCATGACGACCAGCACGGGGCTGCGCTCGTAATGCTTGCTGCGTTGATAAATGCCTTAAAGATTGTCGGGAAAAAGTTCGGTGAGATAAAAGTGGTCATAAGTGGGGCGGGAGCGGCGGGAACGGCAAGCGCCAAACTATTGATAAACGAGGGAGTAAAGGAAATCCTTGTATGCGATTCCACGGGTATAATTTACCATGGCAGAACCGGGCTCAATCCTGCTAAAGAAGAGCTTGCGAAGCTTACCAATAAAAATCGAGTATCCGGGTCTCTTGCTGATGCCATGAAAGGGGCAGATGTTTTTATCGGATTGTCTGTAGGCGGTATAGTTACGGAGTATATGGTGCGTTCGATGGCAGATGATGCGATCGTTTTCCCGCTTGCAAACCCAATACCTGAAATTATGCCAGAAAAAGCAAAAAAAGCCGGCGCCAGAATCGTAGGAACGGGGCGCTCGGACTGCATAAACCAGATAAACAACGCCCTTGGTTTTCCTGGTGTATTCAGGGGCGCGCTGGACGTAAGGGCGAAAGACATCAATGAAGATATGAAACTCGCTGCTGCAAATGCACTGGCTTCACTTGTGACTGAACCTTCTGAGGATATGATTATACCCGGCATTTTTGATCCAGGGGTCGCGCCATCGGTGGCCTCAGCAGTAGCAAAAGCTGCTATGGATAGTGGCGTGGCAAGGTTGCGCGTTGACCCTCTGGAAGTTGCAGAACATACAAGAAAACTTGTGAAATCGCAATGATTATAGTTGAGAACCTAATTTTTCAAACATATTCTAGTGAATACTTTGCGTACTTGGCGTCTTTGCGGTGTCTGATTTTATTCACCGCAGAGGCAAAGAACGCAAAGCGGCGCAATATTTACTTTGCGACCTTCGCGCTCTTCGCGGTGATTGCCAACTGATGCGCTGTATTAACTGTGCGGAAATTTAAGAGCTACGCTATAATATCAGTAAAAAATTACGAGCAAAAGCAAAACCAAAAACTTATAGGCTATTGTTAAAATAAAGATAGGAAACAGGAAAAACCCATGAAAATTTCAGTAATCGGGACAGGATACGTCGGTACCGTCAGCGCAGCATGTTTTGCAGAACTCGGTCATGAAGTGATATGTGTTGATGTGGATAGGTCAAAAATTGACATGATAAATTCAGGCATTCCGCCTATTCATGAAGAAGGTCTCCCTGAACTGCTGAAAAAGCACGCCGGCAAAAAACTCAGTGCCACTTCCGATTACGGGCTTGCGATAATGAATTCGGAGGTCTCATTTATTTGCGTGGGAACGCCTTCCGACTCCGAAGGCAACATTGACGTCGGCATCGTCAAAGCCGCAAGCTCCAGTCTTGGTGACTCGCTAAGAAAAAAGAAAGGCTACCACGTTATCGTTGTAAAAAGCACAGTTGTGCCTGAGACAACGGAGAAGATAGTGCTTCCCATAATAGAGAAACATTCAGGAAAACATCAGGGGGAGTTCGGTATTGCCATGAACCCGGAGTTCCTGCGTGAAGGCAGGGCGGTTCATGATTTCATGCATCCGGACAAGATAGTGGTAGGTTCTCTCGATAAAAAGTCAGGTGATATTGTAGCCTCTCTTTACAACGGCCTTAAATGCGAAGTAACAAGGACAAACCCGCGCACGGCTGAGATGATAAAATATGTAAATAATGCCTTTCTTGCAACCAAAATATCCTTTGCGAACGAGGTGGGAAACATCTGCAAGGAACTGGGTATAGACACCTACGAAGTCATGTCCGCTGTGGGAAAGGATTTCAGGATAGGACCGCACTTTCTCAACTCAGGAGCCGGCTTTGGAGGCTCATGTTTCCCCAAGGATGTGAAAGCCCTGATCGGCAAGGCTAAGGAGATTGGCTATGAACCCCAATTGCTAAAATCAGTAATTGCTATTAACGAAGGGCAGCCGGCAAGGATGGTGCTATTGCTGAAAAACAAACTTGGAAGCCTGGAAGGAAAAAATATCGCAGTCCTCGGGCTTGCGTTTAAGAATGACACCGATGACATCAGGGAATCAAGGTCGATACCGGTAATTAAAGAATTACTGGATGAAGGAGCCAGGGTGTCTGCTTACGACCCGATGGCAAACGAGAATATGAAAAAGCTATACAGCGGCATTGGATATTACAGCTCGGCGGCGGACGCATTACGCGGTGCTGAAGCCTGCCTTATAATGACCGAATGGGATGAATTCAGATCACTTAATAAGGAATTTGATGTTATGGAAAACAGGCTCGTAATAGACGGACGGCACATACTGGTTAAGCCGGGGAAAGATATTGAATATGTGGGTCTTTGCTGGTAGCCGGGAGAATAAAACCGTGAAAAATAAAATTAAGGTAGTCATTCCCGCAGCCGGGGCAGGCAAACGCCTTTTTCCCCATACATTCACAAAACCCAAGCCAATGGTTTACATAGCAGGCAAGCCCATAATCGGCCATATACTCGATAGGATGATAGACGTCGAACCTGAAGAGATAATAATGGTAGTGGGCTACAAGAAAGAGCAGATCATATCGTATGTGGATAAGAATTATTCGGGCATTTTTAATATCAGGTATGTTGACCAGGAAGAACAGCTCGGTCTTGGTCATTCTATTTACGTCGCCAGGGATGAAATCGGCGATTCTAATATAATGATTGCACTCGGAGATATGATTTTCAAGGCAGGCTATTCAGAGTTTTACAAACATTATTTGACGAACGGCGAGTGCGCAGCATCGATTGGCGTGCGCAAGGTAGATGACCCGAAGAAATACGGTATTGTAGAACTTGAGGGAAAATATATTAAAAGGCTGGAAGAAAAACCCGCACACCCGAGCTCCAACCTGGGTATAGCAGGCGTTTATTTCATAAAAGAGACACCCGTTCTTTTGTCGATAATTGAAGAGATGATTAATAAAAATACAAGGACGCGCGGGGAATACCAGCTTACGGATGCATTGCAGGAGATGGTGAGCAGGGGCTACCGTCTTAAAACCTTCCCGGTTTCAAGCTGGTATGATTGCGGGCATCCTGAATCCTTGCTTGAGACAAATCGGGTACTGCTGGATGAGAAAGAGGATATTGACCATGTACACCAGATAAAAGATTCGGTGATTATACAGCCCGTGGCCATAGGTGATAATGTTACGATTATTAATTCGGTAATCGGACCTCATGCTTCCATCGCAAGTGATTCGTATATTGAGAGCAGTATAATCTCGGACAGCGTAATAGGCTCCCGCTCCCATATATCAAAGGTAAATCTCCAGAGATCAATCGTTGGGGATGATGCCAGTGTGCATGGAAAACATAATTCACTTAATATAGGTGATTCATCATCTATAGAGTTCTAAAATGAAAGTATTGGTAACTGGCGGTGCAGGATTTCTCGGGTCGCATCTGTGCGACCTGCTGCTTGCAAAGGGATATGAAGTGCTCTGTGTGGATAATCTCATCACAGGCAGTGAAAGGAACCTTGAACATATTAATAGCGACCGATTTTCCTATCTAAAACACGATGTGACAAAGCCACTTTATGTTGATGAAAAAATAGATTTCATATTCCATCTTGCCAGTCCTGCAAGCCCGATAGATTATCTGGAGTTGCCTATACAGACGTTAAAAGTTGGAGCGCTCGGGACTCACAATATGCTAGGTCTTGCTAAAGAGAAAAAAGCCCGGTTTTTGCTTGCGTCTACTTCGGAAGTATACGGCGACCCGCTTGTAAACCCCCAGCCTGAGGAGTACTGGGGTAATGTGAACCCGATAGGGCCGCGAGGTGTTTATGATGAGGCAAAGAGATATGCTGAGGCAATTACTATGGCATATCACAGGTATCATGGAATTGATACGAGGATAGTGCGCATTTTTAACACCTATGGTCCGAGGATGCGTTTAAATGATGGACGCGTGGTGCCAAACTTCATAGGGCAGGCACTGCGCGGCGAGAACCTCACAGTATACGGTGACGGCTCCCAAACCCGAAGTTTCTGCTATGTGAGTGATGAAATTGAGGGGATTTACAGGTTGATGATGTCGGATTATACTTTGCCTGTGAATATAGGCAACCCTGAGGAACACACTATACTTGAGTTTGCTAAAATAATACTTGAGATAACGGGAAGCAGCTCAAATATCGTATTCAAAGACCTCCCTGTGGATGACCCGAAGCAACGGAAGCCAGATATTACGAAGGCAAGAAAATTATTAAAATGGGAACCTCTTGTTTCGATTGAGCGAGGGTTGAAGGAAACTATAAAGTATTTCAAGATTATTTTAGAGAATAAATGAAAATATTAATCACTGGCGGTACAGGTTTTGTAGGCTCAAATCTTGCCATCGAGTTCAAACGAAATAAAAAAGATGTCGAGGTAGTCGCTCTTGATAATCTTAAAAGGAGAGGTTCTGAACTCAATATTCCAAGATTGAAAGAAAACGGTATTGAATTCATTCATGGCGATATAAGGAATAAAGAGGACTTTGAAGCTGTCGGAAAAACTGATATCGTAATCGAATGCTCAGCAGAACCATCTGTAATGGCAGGGTATAATTCATCACCTGAATATCTGCTGAACACTAACCTCCTTGGTACTATCAACTGTCTCGAATATACGAGAAAATGTGGGGCTGATATAATATTTCTCTCCACCAGCAGGGTATATCCGGTAAAAACTATTAATAATTTGACTTTTATCGAAAAATCCACCCGTTTTGAACTATCTGATAATCAGGATGTGCCGGGTGTATCCTCAAAAGGTCTTACAGAAGATTTCCCGCTCAAAAGCCCCCGGACATTATATGGTGCAACAAAGCTTGCGTCGGAGTTGCTCCTCCAGGAATATACGGAAATGTATGGAATAAGAGGTGTCATAAATCGTTGCGGTCTTCTCACAGGAACGTGGCAGATGGGGAAAGTAGATCAGGGAGTAATTGTACTGTGGATTGCAAAACATCATTATAAGGGTTCTTTGAGTTACATCGGTTACGGCGGGAAGGGGAAACAGGTAAGGGATATCCTGCATGTTAAAGACCTCTATCGCCTTTTAGAAATTGAAATCAATGATATGGATTCACACAACGGTGAAATATACAATGTTGGCGGAGGGCTTGAACGGACCGTATCACTGGCAGAGCTTACCGCTCTCTGCCAGAAATATACTGGAAATAAAATACAAATACAAAGTGTCAATGAAGACAGACCGGGCGACATCCGGATTTATATAACAGATAATAGCAGGATAACGGAAAAAACAGGCTGGAAGCCCAGAATCAGTGTAGATGAGATAATAAGGGAAATATCTATATGGATAAAAGAGAACTCAGAGTTACTAAAACCAATTCTTGCATAATAGGAGAATTTTAATGGAAATTGCTTTGATAACGGGTTCAGCTGGTTTGATAGGAGCCGAATCTGTCAGGTTTTTCAGTAAAAAGGGCTTTAAGGTCGCTGGAATAGACAACGATATGAGAAGAGTGTTTTTCGGTGAAGAGGCATCCACCGAATGGAGCCGGAGAAAACTTGAGTCTGAAATAAAAAATTATGTTCATTACAGCGAGGACATCCGGGACAAAGCAGCAATGGAAGCCATATTCAAGAAATATAATAAAGATATAAAATTAATTATCCACACCGCTGCACAGCCTTCCCACGACTGGGCTGCAAAAGACCCCTTTACTGATTTCACGGTTAATGCAAATGGAACTCTGACGCTCCTTGAAATGACAAGGCAGTATTGTCCTGATGCCGTGTTTATATTCACTTCCACCAATAAGGTATACGGTGACACTCCAAACAGCCTGCCGCTTGTCGAGCTTGAAACCCGGTGGGAAATCGATGAATCCCACCCTTATTATAAAAACGGGATTGATGAGTCTATGAGCGTGGACCATACAAAACACAGCCTTTTCGGGGCCTCAAAACTGGCTGCGGATGTGCTTGTCCAGGAGTACGGCAGGTATTTCAATATGAAAACTGCTTGTTTCAGGGGAGGATGCCTGACAGGACCGGGACATTCACCGACTGTTCTGCATGGATTCCTGGCATACCTCATGAAATGCGCTGCCACTGGCACACATTATACGATATACGGCTATAAAGGGAAACAGGTCAGGGACAATATCCACAGCTTTGATCTTGTGAACGCTTTCTGGCACTTTTATCAAAAGCCCCGGATAGGAGAAGTTTATAATATGGGGGGAGGCAGGCATTCGAACTGTTCAATGCTTGAAGCGATAGCAATGTGCGAGGAGATAACAGGAAAGAAGATGAATTATTCTTATACGGAAACGAACCGTATTGGCGACCATATCTGGTGGATAAGTGATGTGAGCAAATTCAAATCCCATTATCCGGGATGGAACTATAAGTATAACCTCAAGGACATACTGGTTGAAATATATAGGAACAGCGTTTTTTCAAAGATCCAATAAAAACAAGGTAATTAGACAAGATGCCCAAAATCTCAATCGTAGTCCCTGCCCATAATGAAGAAGAAAACCTTCCCAGCCTGCTTGACGAACTCCTGCCTGTTCTTGAAAAGAATATCGAAACGCAGGACTTTGAACTTGTTATTGTCGATGACAACAGTACCGATGAAACGCCGGAATTAATAGAACGGCTTGCAAGCAAGGATTCGAGGATAAAACCGTTTCACAGGCACACCGAACCGGGATTCGGGAACGCCGTGAAGGAAGGGCTCAGGAATGCTACGGGCGATATAGTAATACCCGTGATGGGCGACCTGTCTGACGACCCGCAGGATATACCAAAGCTTGTCCGGAAAATCGAGGAAGGGTATGACATAGCCTATGGTTCAAGGTTCGTGGAAGGCGGAGGAACGGATGGTTACCCGTCAGCAAAGATGATTGCAAACCGCACCTTTAACAACTGCGTTCGGTTGCTTTTTGGGATAAAGCATAAAGATATTACTAACGCTTTCAAAGCATACAGGAAAGAAGTACTGGAAAGCATAGGAATAGACAACTTAGAGGCTAATGGTTTTGACTTGACGGTGGAGATACCGCTGAAGGCGCATATTCTGGGGTTCAGAAGTGCCGAAGTGCCGGTAACGTGGCATGGGAGAAAGCGGGGGGAGGCAAAACTGAAACTTTCAGAGAACGGCACAAAATATGGAAAACGCCTCATGAAATTGTTCATCGTAGGGAATATTATAAGCCTCAAGGACCTGTTCGGTTCTGTAGTATCAGGTTCAAAATGGAAGCTGCTAGGCGCACTGGTGATCGGAATCCTTGTTTTGCTTGGGATTTTCAAATATTCCGGCTACTCCCAGGTATATGAAACGATTAGAAACGTATCCGTAATTTATATTTTTGCCGGATTTGCGGCTATCACGACAGCGTTTGTCATGCGTACGTGGAGATGGAGCGTACTGCTGCGGACATCCGGGTATGTGGTGCCAAGGGATATTCTCTTTAAGAGTCTGATGTTCGGATTTCTCCTGAACTATTTTCTTCCTGCGAGGGCGGGCGATATCGCGAGGGGTGCAGCTCTTAAGACTACGGAAAAGACCCCTATGGGTATAAGCTTGTCCACAATAGTGATTGAGCGGGCGATGGATATGTTAACGCTTGCGCTCATGCTGGGCGCCGGTGCAATGTTCGTTTCAAGAAGCAGCACGATGTCGATAGTCGCAATTGCTGCATTAGCAATCGCTTTCCTGCTCGTAGTGATGCTTTTTTTTGCTTACAGGTACGACGCGTTCATTACCAGAAAGCTCGGGAAAAGATTCCCGGCTATTTCAGGTTTCATGAATTCCATGAAGGAAGGGCTTTTCAGGATATACTCTAACCCCAGCGCGCTTATGCTTTCTATTGCTATTTCTGTTCCCGTCTGGATTTTTGAGGTTTCAGGAATATATATAGCAGCCATGGCGATCGGATATAAAATCACATTCCCGCTTGCCGTGGTGTCTGGGGTTGCTTCTTTCCTTGCCCAGACCATACCCATAACCCCGGCAGGTATCGGGATATATGAAGGGACAATGGCAGGGGTCTTAGCCCTTTTCGGAATATCCATGTCGACAGGGTTTTCTCTTGCCCTGGTTGACCATTTTGTAAGAGCATCGGTTACGATTATATTCGGGATGGTTTCGACGATTCATCTGGGATTTGCATCAAGGGGTTATTTTGCAGAGGCGAGAAAAAGTTCACATAAACCAGATGATGCGATATGAAAAAAAGATGGTTGATCGCAATTATAGTGGCGTACATTGTTGTGCGAACATATATTGCTACTCTTTCATCCTATGGGTTCTACCACGGCTGGAATGAGGGATATTATTCTCTCATAGCTAAAAATTATTTTTCGGGTTCACTGTGGGAACAGGTGGCATATCCGGGGGGAGAACCTTTCTCCTCGGCTCCTCCATTTTTTTCGTATGCAGTATTTGCGTCCTTTAAGATGTTTGGTATCTCTGACCTGAGCGCCCGCCTTGTATCCATTCTCTCGGAAGTTATTGCAGTTCTGGGCGTGTACATGCTTGCCAGGGAATTATACAATGAAAAAACAGCAAGTATAGCAGCAGTAATTTTTGTATTTATCCCCTGGGACATCCTCTGGTTCGGAAGAGCGCAGACGGACCCATTAATGGTCGCTCTCATGACACTTGCAATTGCGCTGTATGTACGGGCGTATAAGAACGATACGAGCATGCTGCCCTTTGGAATAACGCTGGGGCTTGCTGTATTTACCAAGCAGCCGGCACTTGCTGCCTTGCCGATTGTTCTTATATGGAGTTATTTCCAGGGGATTAAGAGAAAACAGATAATTAATGCAATAATATGCTTTTTTATAGGAATGGTTCCGCTCCTTGTATGGTTATCTTATTATGCAGTTTCGGGAAACTTTACGGTTATTTTCAATATAATCTTCGGTGAGCTTGCTTACAGGAGCGAACCGTTCTCTGATCTATCAAGGGTCGTCCTGTTTACCGCTGCCGGGATATCGCCGCTTATAATCGCAGCCGCAGCATATCAGATATTCAAAGAGAAGGATTTCAAGAGCATCCTCATAATCTGGCTTCTGGCATACGGAGTTTTTGTTCTGGTAAGGACGCCGCCAAGCCATGAATACTACTCATTGCCGCTGATGGCGCCGGTGGCGATAATGGCGGGTGCGGGGATTGTCAGGATTTCCGGGAAATTGAATCGACAAGTCGCCGTGTTGCTTATGGGGGCCGTTATCATTTCGAGTATTTCATCCGCCTATATTCTTTTGAGTTACAGCGGAGATTCAGGATATACTGCAACGAAGGATGTTGGGGGGTTTTTGAGGGATCATATGAATAAAAACCCCGACAATGATTATCTTGTGCTTGTTCAAATGAAGTATACTCCGCAAATAGCATGGTATTCCGGGTTGAGATTTGACGGAGGGAGTCTGATATACAGTATCGGCGATAATCTCTCTGTTGAATATGTAAATGGAATTATAAAAAATTATGACAGGAAAAAAGTTTTTCTTGTATCTGATATTGACAAGAACGGCAGAAGTTTGACGGATTACACTAAAACATACGAATCAAGGTATGAAGTAGACGTTATGAAATTATATAACCCTGGTATCAGTGGACTGGCAGTTTTGAGCGTAAGATAATTTTAATGGATAGTATCGATAAAGTCACAAATATAAATTGACCTCCTCTGACTATAGAGTGTGCGTTGAATAATTGAAGTGGGCATTAGTTTATTTGACCAAAGTGACTCATTTGGCGATGGAGTATTGGCCGACTTATGTGCAACCTCATTATCATTATCAGTCTTGAATAATTTCGAAAGCTTTATCTATCATTGGGACGTGGCGAAAAAAATTACAACCGGGTGGTATGCTCTGATAACTCGCACAAAATGTGACACATCATCTTTATAAAACAATTGATAAAAAATGTGAAGTTTATTGGGAGTACTACAATAGGAAAGGTGGTAAAATTGTCGTTAAAAAGGTTACAAAACTTAAAAAATGAAAGAAACAAAAAGGGAATCGTTAGCGATTTAAAAAACGCTTGCAGGAGAAGTGTATGGAGAGTTTGTACAATTGGGATGTTGATGGCTTCACTTTCTATATTATTCATGGGTGTGGCTCAAGCACTCACAAATTCTGGAGGCGGTATAGAGCCAGTAGCTCAATTTCATTTTGAAGGGAATGCAGAAGATTCGAGCGGCAACGGAAATAATGGCACAATTATCGGCGCAACTTTCGTCCAGGGTATAAGTGGGCAGGCCCTGAGTTTTGATGGGGTGAATGATTATGTAAAGACAAATGCAAATATAAATACACTGCCGCTCACTATTGAAGCATGGGTCTATCCGCGCTCAATCACAGGAACTGGCGTTAATAATAAATATATTATTGATAATGATGCTGGTCATAACGCCCATGCTATTGGAATAGATGATAACAGATTTATGATTGTGTATCATGACGGTGGTCTTTTGAGTTCTGTAGAGCTTTCCACAAATACTTGGTATCATGTTGCAGGTGTTTGGGAACAAGGCTCAGTCAAATTATATGTAAATGGAACGATTAATAATTCTGCCATTTTTTTGCAGGGTTCTCTGAATGGTGCTACAAGTGATACGACTATTGGGGAATACAGGTGGGGTCAACCTTTCCCACGCATTTTTGATGGTCTCATCGACGAAGTCCGCATCTATAACAGGGCTTTAAGTGCTGATGAAATTAAGGCAGATTTTGAAAAATATACACCAACTCTGACATCCATAACGGTCTCACCTCCCACTGCATATGTTGTTAAAGGCAAAACTCAGACTTTCGTTGCTGAACCCGAGGATCAAAATGGTAATCATATGAATGTTCCTGTGACTTGGAGCAGTAGCGATACGAACATTGGTACTATTGACCCGGGCACAGGAGTGTTCACAGCAAAGGCAGCAGGCATGACAATAGTAAAAGCAACAAGTGGAGATATTAGCGGGAGTACAAGTGTGATCGTGACACCTGGGACACCAAGCGGGTTCAGGTTCGTGCAATTAACTGATGTGCATATAGGGCCCGACCCTTCATCATGTAACAGGGGTAACTCAGAATCAAAAGATTGCTTGTTATCGCTTCAAACGTCTATTGATAAATTCAATATTGTAAGAGACGATATCATAGCACATAAGCCCGATTTTGTATTGATAACAGGCGACTTAGTCGAATGGAACAGTGCATATCAATATTCTGTTTTTAATACGCTCATTACAAAATTCAATGAAAGTCATATTGACGTTCATATAGTTCCAGGAAATCATGATAGACGTGGAAAAGAGCATCCACAAAATATACTTGAAATTGCATGTCCAGAGATTTTAAAGTATGATTGTTTCAATGATTTGAATAATTATAGAAACTATATCGGTAGTAATGATAGTAGCGGGGTATATAAGTATGAAGACGGTGATTATTTCGAGGCTAAAAATGGATACCGTTTCATAGGTCTTGATTCGGGATATGATACAGACTTTGTACCAGAAATAAAACAAGAACCAAATGGATCTGGTTTATCAACAAGACAAAAAAACTTTGTAAATAATAGTATTTTAGATGATAAAACAGTCATTTTTATGCACCATCCTGTTATAGATGACATGTGTACAGATAATTCTTGTAATGTTATAGCTGAAAATAGAGATTTACTTGTAGGATTGGCTAAAGATAAGCACGTGAAGCTGGTGCTCACAGGACATACACACAGATCCAAATTTTTTGACAGTAATGGTAGAGTCAACGTTAATTTCAGAGTGAATGTTACAATACCTGTAACAAATATTAATACTTTCATTAGGATTATTGAACCTCCATTTCCTGCTAGGTCTCCACTATTTATTCAGACAAGGAGCGCTACAAAAGATACTCTTCCTGGATATTTGATTGTAAACATAGAAGGCACATCGGTTTCAAAAGAAAAGATATTTCTAGACGATGTAAGAATTAACGGCAGCAATGTCACTCCAGTAACAATTCTTTACTTAAATTCTCCTGCCGACCTTCATGTGTATGATGAATCTGGAAGATACACTGGCCTAAATGCTGTAGGTGAAATAGAGAATAATATACCAGACTCGTATTATTTCGAAGAGTACAAGGTTGGCAACACTACACTTCCAGCTTTTGCACTCCTATACAATACAACGCTAAACTATAGCTACGAAATCGTATCAAACTTTAGCAGGGATAATGTAACATCAGATCAGGCCACGTTCAACTTTACAATCAAGCAAAAGATCCAAGGAGCTATTACTACAATAAAATACAACAATGTATCCATAAACCGGAATTCTAGAGCTTACTTAAGAATAAACACGACCCAGACGAATTATACTATGCAAATCGATCTGGACAACGATAGCATAATTGACACCACAAAACAGCCTGAAACAATAAAGACTGATTATGCCCCCACAGCAACCATAATCTCTCCGGCTAACAGCTCAACATGGGACCAGGGGCAACCAGTAACATTTAACGGCAGTGGTATTGATAACGAGGATGGGAATTTAAATAAACTTACCTGGTTCTCCGACAGAGATGATGTGATTGGCAGTGGAAACTTTACCACCGCAAATTTTTCTGCCGGTACACATAACATAATCCTTCTGGTCAATGATAGCGCAGGCCAGGTTAATACTGCAAATATAGTCATAACAGTCAGAGATACATTGCCACCAGTTCTTAACATAGACTATCCGCCTGAAAACAAGATCTTTAATAAACAGAATATATCGATAAGTGGCATAGCCTATGACGATAGTGGTATTTTAAACGTAACTGTAAATGGGTTCCAGGCAGGCCAGGAGAATTGGAATGCAATCTTATCACTGAATGAAGGTTGGAATATAATTAATGTTACTGCAACGGATAACAAAGGATTCAGCACCATCGCTAATCAAACGGTCTATTACAACAGTTCCTTAGCCAGCGATACACAACCTCCTGTGGCTATAACAAACTTAACTCATAAAACTGGTCTTGACAAATCAGGACGTGCATGGATAAACTGGACATGGGATAATCCTAAAGATCAAGACTTCAGTTACGTGATAGTATACATAGATAATATTCACATGGAAAATACATCCGGATCTTATTTCAGTATCGATGGACTTTCAAAGGATGCAAATTACAATATAAGCATTCTAAGTGCAGATATCGTGGATAACACTAACTATACCGAGGTCAAAGAAACCGTAAAGACTCCGCCTCCTGATACCACTCCACCCATCACAACTATTGCCCTTTCCGGGATTCTCGGAAGCAATGATTGGTACATCTCAAATGTTCAAATAAATCTGTCAGCGGACGACTACGAATTAGGCACAGGTTTGGCTGCGACAGAGTTCAGTTTCGACAATATAAACTGGAGTACATATACTGTTCCATTCAATATAAGCAATGAAGGAATAACAGCAATCTTTTATCGCTCAACAGACAATGCAGGCAATATCGAATCAACTAAGCATAAATCTATTAAAATCGATAAGACTCCGCCAAATATCAGTATCAGCGGTGTGGCAGACGGCAGTTACTATAACAGCAATGTAACCCCAGTCATAACTATTACGGATACAAACCTTAATAATCAAACTGTTGCGCTCAATAATGCTCCATTCACAAGCGGCAATATTGTTTCTGCGGAAGGAAACTATACCTTAGTTGCATCTGCCGACGATTCGGCCGGGAATACTACCACGAAGATTGTGAACTTTGCAATTGACAAAACACCTCCGGAAGCAGCTATCAGTTTCAACGTTTCATCGAAAGATATCAAAGTATATAGCAACGAGACTGGAGGCGAGATAAACTACATAGTATTGCCTCCGAAAAAGAATAGCGATGATAAAAAGTCGGATGATGACAAAGAAAATGGCTGGGAGTTAGGGCGGTACACACTCAAAGATCTTGCAGGCAACTTGTTAGAACTTGTTTTGAAGCACAAAAAAGAAGGGAAAGAAGCCAAAGCCATAGTCATAAGCATGCAATATAATGGCGGTTCGAGAATCGATGCAGCAAAGAACGAAATGCAGGTTGAGTACTCTATAGAAAAAAATAGTTCTCTCAAAGAGTTGGAGCAGAAGATTGAAGTTGAGAAAAAGTTCGATGCTGAAGCCAAGTATAGTTTAAAGGAGAATAATACTGAAATAAAGTTGAAGCTTGAAGGGCAAAAAGAACAGAAAGAGAATAGAGCAGGCATTGTGATATTTAAGCTAGTAACTAACAAGGGTGGCTTAAACTTGACTCTGAAAGAAAGGTGAACATCATTTTTTCGAAACAATAGCTTAGATAAATTTTTAAAGAAATAAACCTTTAAGCATCCAAAGTAAGCCCCGAGTTTAATTATATCTAAACATGATAAAATCAAAATATCAAAATAAAAATCAGTTTGATGAATTAGGAGAGGACTATTTTAATATACCAGGAGGACACGTTTATTTATATTATGCCAGAAGGAAAGTAGAGCTTCTATCCCATTTAATCGATGCCAATTTTTCAGTTTTGGATGTAGGATGCGGCGCAGGAGAACATGCAAAATTGTTGGAAAAGCACTGCAAAGCAGTATCTGGTGTAGATGCTTCAGAGAACATGATAAAAGCTGCAAATAATAATTTTATTAATGGTTTTGCAGTTAAAGCCGATTCTTCACATTTGCCTTTTAAAAATTCAAGTTTCGACATGGTATTTACATCGAGTCTTTTGCACCATGTTAATGACCCTCTGCTCGTCAATAAGACAATCTGTGAGATGGCAAGGGTGAGCAAGAAAACAGTATGTATCCTTGAGTTTAATTCTTTCAATCCTTTTGTAAAATATCTATTGTTCAAATTGTGCCCTTACGACGCTGGAGATGAAAGAATTCCCCCCAAAAAAGAAGTTGTCAGATCAATGGTAAATAATAGTTTAAAAATTACTAATGTTAAGCATATATTTTTTATGCCGATGTACATGCCAAAGTTTTTAATTCCTATTTTTTCTAGGATGGAGATTTTTCTTGAAAAAATAATCCCCTTTCTTTCTATAGAAATTTTATACATCTCTGAGCATCAGGAGATAGTAAGCAAATAGACTAACGCTAATTGTGATTATCAGGTTAAGTATAACATCCATCTCAGTGTTCAATAAAAAATATGCTGATATAAGGTTAGATACATCTGCGTTCGGAACTACTTGATGTAACGAATCAGCGACGTTCCTTAAACCACCTTCGATATAATAAAATTTTTTTATTATATTAAAATATATGATATTATCAATGATTGCGACTAAAAATACAAGAAAAACCAAAATCTTTCCAGTTAGTCGGTTATATGATTTGTAAAGCTCATTGAATCCGAGAATTATAAGTAGAGGGATTGTAGGATGTAGACCCCCGGTAAGTAACCCCCACTCTCTCCATCCATATAAGATTAAGTAAATAAAGATTGGGAGCACTACAAATCCAGCTAAAACCAGATTGATTTTTGTTTTACCGAGCAGATATTTAAAAAATAAAATTACTACTACCAAATACATCAGCGTCGAAAGGGCGCCTGGATAATCATGAGAGTAGTAAAATATAGGATTATATGTTGAAAAGCTGGCAGCTATTGGATTTATGGGCAGCGCTGCTGGAGTTAGGGTTACAATAGCATTGCTTATGCGAATCATGATTATTTCTTTAACTGGGGTAGAATAAAAGGTATTAAAAAGCTCCTGTGTATCCCCTGAAAGGGCAGAATCGTATCCTTTAACTGCGAAAGGATAGTAAATGAATTTTGAAGTCGAAATCGTACCATAATAAGAATATACCCATAAGAAGTAAGGCGCTAAAACAATGAGCAATACAATCAAAAAATAAGATAGTTTCTTCAAATTGTTAAAAATATTCCTGGAAATAAGTCCTTTATACATTTTCTCTTTATAAATCAGAAGCAAAACTGCAATCGCTATATAGAAAACTGCATAATTGTGGAACCAGAACCCCAGCCCTGCAAAAAATCCTGCCAGAGGATAGCGCAGTTTTATATCATACTCGCTGAAGAACAGGAAGTAAATCATCATCAGAATACCGTACATGGCAGCATTTTTGGGCCATGTGTATAATGTGTTGAATATAAGGAAAGGAGTTACAAGCATGAAAAGCGCCGAGATTTTTGCCACTCGATCACCAAAGGCTTTTTTGGCAATGAGATAAGCGGGGAAGATATAAACGCTATTTATAACTACACTTATGATCTGAGAAATCCAGTACTGATAAAGGGAAGTACCAAGAAGATTGTGATATGAATAAATCAGTAAATTGAATAGTGGAGGTCTATCTGTAGGCGGCGTCCAGTCTCCCTGTTCAAAAGCGTACGGTATGCGGAAGGTGTGCCAGAACCAGTCACCGCCCATCACGGGATATTCCCAGAGGGTTTGGAGGAAGAATTTTGAAATAAGACCGATGATTAGTATCATTATTATAAACCTTGAGTCTATTTCGAATTTAAGCTGTAATCTCTTTTTTAGTAAATACCACAGTGAAGCAATCATTATGTAAATAAAAATGAGTTGTGCTATAAAATTCAGTTTAAATGCAAAAAAAGGTACTAGCATAACGATAATTACATAAGAACATCCAAAACTGATGCTTAATTTCTCTAAGACGCTTAGACTTTTGAAACGGCCTGCAATGACAAAGCCAGGAATAAATGACATTAAAAAAGCAATAATTATATAGCACCAATATATTATTAGGTTCATGCACTTACTACAATTTGTTTATATTTAACAATACCTTCGTCACCGACGATGGGACACTATGGCGTCATTATAACTTCGGTCTAAAAATTTAAAAGCCATTCATCAATATCCTTATCAGAAATATCATCAAATGTATCATCAATCAATATGATAAATTCCCTGAGAATCATGGGTATATCAGCATCTGACCTTATAAGTGGAGACTGAGGAAAAGTCTGGATTAATCTTCTCGCTTCATGAATCTCCGTTTCAGCCTGAGTTAGACATGTTATTAATCAATACTGGACTGACGATATCACTTAGGGATTGTAATGAAATAAATTGGCTAATTATCAAATAATATTTATAGGATAATATCTATAGTCAATACTATGGAAAGTATCGAAGCTATAGCAAAAAGGTATCAAAATATCTATGAAGATTTATCAAAAGTTAATATTGTAAGAGATGATTTTCATGGAGAATGGAATTATACAATTAGCCAAGTCTAAAAACAATCAAGTTATTTCGTAACAACACCTTAATGATGTATTGGAGAATCAGATGAATATGAGGAATTACTAAAAAAACATGTTTAACAGCAATGAATATTGTTAAATCAGAGAATGAATTATTAGGGATAAAAAGATGAAAATTTTTATTGATACGGCTAATTTGGATGAAATCAGGAAAGCAAACGAATGGGGAGTTATCGATGGTGTAACGACAAATCCCTCACTGGTTGCAAAAGAGCAGAGAGATTTTAAAGAGTTAGTTCGAGAAATCGTAAGTATAGTTGATGGGCCCATCAGTGTTGAAGTAATAAGTACAGATTCGGAAGGAATGGTTGAAGAAGCGCTTGATATGTCAAACTGGTCGGAAAATATTGTGGTGAAAATACCAATGATTTCCGAAGGATTAAAGGCTGTTAAGATATTAAATAAAAAAGGTGTTAAGACAAATGTAACACTTGTTTTTTCTGTAAATCAGGCACTTCTGGCTGCCAAGGCAGGAGCGACTTACGTAAGTCCTTTTATAGGAAGATTGGACGATATTGGACATGACGGTATGCAAATAATACATGATCTGGTGCAGATATATAAGTTATATGATTTTAAAACGGAAATTATCGTAGCCAGTATCAGGCATCCTTTACACGTCATAGAATCAGCTAAAACAGGTGCGCATGTTGCTACTATTCCATTTGGAGTCATTGAAAAGATGTTCAAGCACCCATTAACTGATATTGGATTGGAAAAGTTTTTAAAGGATTGGCAAAAGGTTGTTGAATGAAGAGGGCAGTATTCCTTGATAGGGATGGAGTGCTAACACAAGAACCACCACATTATGCACATCGAGTAGATGAACTTGAATTTATTCCAGGATCTCCGGAAGCAATAAGAATGTTAAATAAAAACGGTTATGTTGTCATAGTTGTTTCTAATCAATCGGGGATTGCCCGTGGATATTATCCGGAAGAAGACACAGACATATTTAATCAGGCGATGGAAAAAAAATTAGCCGAAATTGGAGCACATATCGACACTATTTATTATTGCCCTCACCATCCGGAAGCAATAATAGAAAAATATCGAGTAGATTGTGATTGCAGAAAACCCAGGCCAGGAATGTTGAAAAGAGCAGAAAAAGAATTGAATATAGATTTGAAGAAATCGTTTATGATTGGAGATAGATGGAGCGACATAGAAGCCGGAAAAAGAGCGGAATGTAAGACTGTCATGGTGAGAACTGGATACAATTTAGAGAAATTAAAAGATAATGAAATTACATGTGATTATGTTGCGAATGATTTATTCGATGCTGTTGAATATATTTTAAATTCATCGTAATGATATTTATGACAAGATATCCTTCGTTTGATAGAGCAGATATCAAGATAAAATCATTATCTGATAGGCAGCATGATTTGCAAATCTCAACGATAAACGAATTGAACCCCATTAAAAAAGATATGGATGAAAAATTTGAAAAGATTGCTGGACGCATAATTCATGCAAAGCATAACCATTCCTCCATAATCTTAATGATGGGCGGTCATGTTATACGGGCCGGTGTTCAAAAATATCTGATTGATCTAATGGAAAAAGGTTTTATTTCATGTCTGGCAATGAACGGCGCCGGGATGATCCATGATTATGAATTTGCACTCATCGGTGCAACAACCGAAAGCGTTGCCAGATATATACAGGAAGGCCAATTCGGGCTGTGGAAAGAAACAGGACAAATTAATGATCATATAAACCATGGATATGAAAAAGGCATGGGGATGGGGGAAGCTATCGGGAAAGCTATATTTGAAGGGGATTTTCCATATAAGGACATCAGCCTGCTGGCTGCAGGTTACAGGTTAGGAATACCCATTACGGTACATGTAGGAATTGGCTATGATATCATTCACGAACACCCGAATTGCGACGGAGCAGCTACTGGAGCAACTTCATATCGTGATTTTTTATATTTCGCAAAAACCGTGGAAAATTTAGAAGGTGGTGTAGTGATGAATTTTGGCAGCGCTGTTATGGCTCCGGAGGTTTTTTTGAAGGCTCTGAGTATGGCAAGAAATGTTGCCCTACAACATGGAAAATATATTAAGCATTTCACTACGCTGGTCTGTGATCTTCATAATCTTCCCGATGACTTTAACAAAGAACCCAGCAAAGAAAATCCCGCTTACTACTTCAGACCATGGAAAACCCTACTTGTCAGGACAGTAGCAGATGGGGGAGAGAGTTATTATATAAAAGGTAAACATGAAGAAACTATTCCAGCACTCTGGAGGGCAATAAACGAAATATGAAGATACTTGAAATAGAGGAACTGGCAAAAAAAATCCAGATTTTAAAATTCAAAGGGAAAAAAATAGTCCTCTGTCATGGATGCTTTGACCTCATGCATATAGGGCATATTAAATATTTTCAGGCATCTAAGAAAATGGGAGATATTCTTATTGTTACTGTTACGCCAGATATTTATGTTGACAAAGGGCCTGGCAGACCCGTCTTTAACCAGGACTTAAGGGCAGAGTCGATAGCCGCATTAGAATGTGTTGATTATGTTGCTGTTAATAAATGGCCAACTGCTGAGGAAACATTGAGGCTTTTGAGACCTGATATTTACATCAAAGGACAGGAATTTGAAAAACTCGAAGATAAAACTGGGAAAATTCAAAAAGAATATGAAATCATTAAAGAAATCGGTGCAGAAATAAGGTTCACCCATGAGATAGTTTTCTCATCAACGAAACTAATAAACGAGTACTTAAAATAACCCTTGATCTTAATACAAATGAAAACATTCAAATTGAATCACTACAAATATAAGTTGTAATTAAATGACAAAACATAATAAGGTATTATTTTTAAACGACCTAATCTCTAAAGTAGGGAGTCTCAGAAAAGAGGGGAAAATTGTTGTCCAAAGCCATGGAATTTTTGACCTTATTCACCCTGGTATCATTAAACATCTCAATGAAGCAAAAGAGCAGGGAGATATACTCATAGTCACGGTCATAAAAGACAAAGATGTAAGGAGAGGACCAGGAAGACCAATTTTCCCTGAGAATTTCAGGGTAGAAAATGTTTCTTCGTTGGAGCAGGTAGATTATGTCTGCCTGGTAGATGATGAAATTCCATTCAGTTGTGTGAAAAGTATTAAACCAGATGTTTTTGCAAAAGGCCAGGCTTATAAAGAACGAGACATCAAAATTCATGATAAAATATTTGAAGAAGAAAAAGAGTTTTATTTTGGAAAAAGCAAAATATATGAAACAGGTGGTTTTTCGTTCAGTTCATCTCAAATAATAAATAATTTTTTGGATATCTACCCGAACGAGACAAAAAACTTTTTGAAAAAATTCTCTGATAAATACGGTTTCGACGAGATCGTAGAAAAGTTGAACAGTCTAAAGAAGCTGAAAGTGATTATTATTGGTGATGGAATTATAGACGAATATCACTATTGTGAACCAATGGGAAAATCAGCAAAGTCGCCTATTATTGTGAATAAATACTTAAACCATGAAGTTTTTGCAGGTGGGGCATTTATAATTGCAAACCATATAGCCGGGCTATGCGATAAGGTTCAACTGGTATCTTTGTTAGGAAAAGAAGAATCAAGAGAAGATTTCATTGTTAATAATCTTAAACCCAATATTGGTACAAAATTTTTTTACAGGGATGACGGACCTACCGTTTGTAAAAAGAGGTACATTAATTTAAATCAAAAAGTATTTGAGATTAATTATTTAAATAATGTTTATATTAATGGTAGTTGTGAACTCGATGTTATAAATTATCTAAAATCAACTATATCTGAATATGATCTGGTATTGATTTCTGATTTCGGGCATGGTTTTATAACCAATAACATAATAAATGCCATCAAGGATTTTTCAAAAATATTCGCGGTCAATACACAAACAAATGCTGCTAATGCTGGCTTTAACATGATAACAAAATACAACAATCCAAATTTTGTTTGTCTTGATGAAATTGAAGTGAGGCTGGGAACCCAGGATAGATTTGGTGATATTGAAGACATTGCTAAAAAATTATCAAATATGTTAAATGCAGATGGGCTTATCGTAACGCTTGGTAAAAAAGGATCAATAGGTGTTAACAGTGCGAATGAGATAAATCGAACACCTGTCTTTTCAACAAAGGTCATCGATACAGTAGGTGCTGGAGATGCATTTTTTGCCTTTGCTGCTCCATGTTTTGCACATGGGATGCCATTAAATCTGGTTTCTTTTATTGGAAATGCTGCGGGAGCCCTGGCTGTACAAATTGTTGGCAATAAAAAGCCGGTTGAAAAATATGAATTGTTAGAATTTATAAATGCGATGTTGAAGCACAGTCCATAAAAGCATAGGAAAGCGAGGAAAAACATGCAACTTAATTTGACAGATTATATAAATGAACTTAAAAATATTTTGCTGAAAATCCAGATCACATCTCCTGCTAACGAGAATATTGATTTGAACCATAGTATTGAAGAAACCGTTAAAATCATAACAACTCAAGCAAAGAAGGGTAATAAAATTATCATCGTAGGGAACGGTGGCAGTGCATCAATTGCAAATCACCTTGCGATTGATCTATGGAAAAATGCAGGAATTCGGGCAACCACTTATAGCGACTCAGCATTGCTTACATGTATATCCAATGATTTTGGTTATGAGCATGTTTTCGAAAAGCCAATAGAAATGTTCGCGGATGAAGGAGATGTTCTTATTGCCATAAGCAGCTCTGGAATGTCGAAAAATATTATAAACGGGGTAATCGCAGCTAAAGTAAAAGGGTGCATCATAATCACTATGTCAGGATTTAAAGAAAATAACGCTCTGCGTTCAAAAGGTGAGACAAACTTTTATGTCCCGTCTGATTCTTATGGGTATGTTGAATTGGCTCATTCAATACTCTGCCACTGTATCGTAGATATAATTACTAATGAGAAATAACATGGATAAATATAACATTGACAGCCATAAACTGATGTATCACGTTAATAGGGTAAATGATTGGTTGGAAGGAAAAAATATCTATCCGATCTATGCTGAGATATCTCCCACAGGCGCATGTAATCACAGATGTGTTTTTTGTGGTTTGGATTTCATGGAATACAAACCAAGGTTCCTGGACAAGAAAATTCTTGAGGAACGACTTTTTGAGATGGGTTCTCTTGGATTAAAGAGTATAATGTATGCAGGAGAAGGAGAACCATTGTTGCATAAGGAAATCGGTGACATAATACTTTGTACTAAAAAGGCAGGTATTGATGTAGCTGTCACCACAAATGGAGTACTATTGAATAAGAAACTTGTTGATAAAACTCTTGGGAGCATTGAATGGATAAAGATAAGTATCAATGCAGGAACAAAAGAAACTTATTCAAAAATACATGGAACAAAGCCTAATGATTTTGACCGTGTGATAGAGAACATGCGTTATGCTGTAAAGGTGAGAGGTGAGAATGGTTATAAAACTGCGCTGGGTATGCAACTTTTACTTTTACCGGATAACTGGCATGAAGTAGAATTATTGACGGAAAAGGCAAAGGATATCGGGATGGATTATCTGGTAATAAAACCATATTCGCAGCATCTTCTAAGCAAGAGCACAGCATACAAAAATGTGAAATATAGTGATTATTCACATCTATCCGGCACACTTGAAAAATTCAATGATGAAAAATTCAGTGTAATATTCCGCATGGGCACCATGAATAAATGGGATGAAGGAAAACACGAATATGAAAAATGTCTTGGACTTCCATTCTGGTCTTATATAGATGCAGGAGGAAATGTGTGGGGTTGCAGCTGTTTCCTTGGTGATGAAAGATTTTATTATGGAAATATAAATGACGATTCATTTGAGGCTATATGGACTGGTGAAAAAAGGAAAAAGTCACTAGAATGGGTGAATTCTGAACTTGATACTTCCCAGTGCAGGGTGAATTGTAGAATGGACAAAATAAATAAATATTTGTATAACTTAAAGCATCCTTTTGAGCATGTGAATTTTATTTAATGACTCCTCTTTAAAATGTTTGATAACAAATTGATAAATTATGCAATAAAAAGCAACATGTTTGATAAAGATTCTTGGAAAATATGATAATGAATAATCGGACAAAGAAAATCAGGTGTTAAAAATGAATAATCAGACGAAGAAAAAGGTTCTTTTAGTAGATCCGCCTTTTCATGCCTTCTTTGAGTATGACAGATGGTGGTTTTCTTACGCATGTGCCCAAATCGCAGCATGTCTAAGAGAAAACGATATAGAGGCTTATGTTTATGATGCCGACAAATACTTTAAGAAAGACCCTGCTACCCAAAACCGGGATGAAATGGTAAAACGGCAGCCACTATATGAAGAAGGTGTAAAGAATGACAACCATCATATTTGGAAGCACTTCAGGGAAACCCTGGATAAGATCAATCCAGACATTGTGGGTGTAACAACCTGGACAAGTAAGATGCAATCCACCTTCAAGATACTGGAAATATGCAAAGAATTCAATCCTGAAATGAAAACCTGCGTTGGTGGGTACCACGCTTCTGCAAGACCAGAAGATTTCAAAGATAACCCATTAATAGATACCATCTTCACCGGGCCTGCAGAGTTCACAATGGTAGAATGGATCGTCAATGGCTGCAAGGAAAAACTTGTTGCGGGTAATCCACGCAGCGTAGACGTAACTAAGCTTCCACCACCAAGCAGAGAATCCTTATTATACCCGGAGCATTACACACCCTCAGACATGAGCATGATCATGACTAGCAGAGGGTGCCCTTATGACTGCACCTTTTGCTCAAACAAGCTAATTACTGGTAGAAAATACCAGATGAGAACAGTAGACCAGGTTAAAGAAGAAATTGAACACATCATAAACAAATATAATATCAAATCACTCGATCTTACCGACGCAAATTTTTTGGTCAATATAAAAAAATCACTTGAAATGGCAAAACTATTCAAATCATTTGATCTGACATGGGGAACCGCGTGTAGAATAGACATCATAACTGAAGAGATTTTAGAAAAGCTAATCAACTATGGCTGCTCATATCTTTCCTTCGGTATAGAAACAGGAACCAATGCCGGAATGAAGATCCTGAACAAAAAGATCACAGTCGAACAAGTTTACCGTGCAAGTGAAATCCTGAAAAAGTATAAGATAAGATGGAAATGTTTCTTCATTGTAGGTTTTCCACATGAAACATTAGAAGATATGGAAACGACACGACGTTTTGCCTTAAGCCTTGGAGCAAGTTACATCTCGTTAAACTCATTTGCGCCGCTTCCAGGAACAGAGATTTACAACACCTATAAATCCACATTTGATGGACTATCCACGGAGATCCATGAATACAACCAACTATCTCCCAAAGCTACTTTCCTTCGAGGAATCTCGCCAGAACAGTACAGGGAAAAATTCCTGAGCATATTAAGAGACTTTGATAACTATAACAATTCTGTGAAAGCCACCGAAGACTTCCATGGAATTTAAGGATGTTTTATGGGACTTCTATATACTAAAATGAAAATCTTCCATTTCATGGAAAAAATCGACAGTCTTCCTAAAAATACAGACAAGATAATGGCTCCAATCCATATAAGAATTAAGCCCACCAACGCCTGCAATCATAATTGCTCGTATTGTGCATATAGGACAGATAATTTGCAGTTGGGTGCAGATATGGTAAAAAAAGATCACATCCCCAGACAAAAAATGATGGAGATAATTGATGATATAGAGGAGATGGGGGTAAAGGCAATTACTTTTAGTGGTGGTGGCGAACCATTTCTTTATCCTTACTTATTAGAAACAGTGAAGAAACTCTCCAGGACCCAGGTTAAGTTTGCTTCTTTAACAAACGGATCTGGATTAACTGGAGAAATCGCTGAAATTTTTGCTAATCACGGAACATGGATACGAATTTCTATGGATGGTTGGGATGATGAAAGTTATTCTAAATATAGAAGAGTACAACATGGTGAATTCACAAAAATTCTTAAAAATATGGAAAATTTCAAGAAAATAAAGGGTAAGTGTCTTCTCGGAGTTGTCATAATTATTGATAATATGAATTATTTACACATCTATGATCTTGTCAAAAAACTGAAAGATATTGGAGTAGATAGTGTGAAGATCGCACCCTGTGTTGTAAGTAATATTGCAGAAGAAAATAATAAATATCATGAAGCTATATTTGCAGTTGTCAAGGAGCAGATCAATAAAGCTACAAGTGAACTCGTGGACGACAATTTTGAAATTTTCGATTCATATCATCAACAGTTAGAAACATTTGAGAAAAAACATACGTGGTGCCCATATCTTCAAATTCTTCATGTCATTGGGGCAGATCAAAATATTTATTCTTGCCAGGATAAAGCTTATAATTTTGAATTTGGGTTGATTGGATCTATAAAAGACATACGATATAAAGATTTTTGGTTTAATGATAAAAATAAGTTTTTCAAGATCAATCCTTCTAAACATTGCCTTCATCACTGTGTAACAAATGAAAAAAATAAAATTGTACTGGAGTATCTGGATGCAGATAAAGGACATATAGGTTTTGTATGATATGTTTCTGAATTAGGAGGGGAAAATATATGGAATTAGAAGAAATTGCCAAAAATATAAGGAAAAAAATATTTCTTATGAGTTGTCGAGCTGGTGGCGGCCATATCGCTCCATCTTTTTCATGTGTAGAAATACTGGTCGCGTTATATTTTAAAATATTAAACATTGATAAAAATGATCTTCATAATGAAAACAGGGATCGATTCATTTTAAGCAAAGGTCATGCAAGTTCAGCATTATATTCAATATTGGCTAAAAGGGGTATTATTGAAGAAAAATTACTGGACACCTTCTGTCAAAGGGGTGGCATTTTAGGGGCTCATCCTGAATCCCACTCAATTCCAGGCGTGGAGGTTTCAACAGGTTCATTGGGACATGGATTGTCTTTTGGCGCCGGTATGGCACTTGCTGGAAAAATTAATAATAAAGATTATAGAGTATTTGTACTGCAAAGTGACGGTGAATGCCAGGAAGGAAGTGTCTGGGAAGCTGCAGCATTTGCTGCTCATCATAAATTGAATAATCTTGTTGTGATAGTCGATTACAACAAGCTTCAATCACTGGGCAGAACTAATGATATTCTTTCATTAGAACCTTTCTGTGATCGATGGAAATCCTTTGGCTGGAGTGTAAAGGAGGTCGACGGGCATGATATTTCCAGGATCATTGAAAATCTGGAATCCCTTCCTTATACAAATAATAAACCAAATGTTCTTATAGCACATACGGTTAAAGGCAAAGGTATTTCATTTATGGAAAACATTCCTCTCTGGCATTACCGAATTCCAAATTCCAAAGAAGAAATTGAAATTGCCTTAAAAGAATTAGGTATCGATAGAAAGGAATTTGAGGAGGGACGAAAATGAGGAACGCTTATGTATCAGCTTTATATGACATAGCAAAAATAAATAAACAAATTATGTCGTTAAACGCAGACATCGGTGCAATTGTATTTGATAAATTTAAGGCCGATTTCCCGGATCGATTTGTAAATGTTGGTGTGGCCGAACAAAATATGATTGGTGTTGCTGCAGGTTTGGCGTCCTGTGGTAAAATTCCATTTACTTATACAATTACTCCATTTATAACTGCAAGGACATACGAACAAATAAGGGTTGATGTATGTATACAAAATAGTAATGTCAAGATCGTTGGGGTCGGGGCAGGCCTTGTTTATAGTACTCTGGGGCCCACACATCATGCTATTGAAGATATTGCAATAATGAAAACACTTCCTAACATGAAAATCATTTCGCCTGCTGATCCGATAGAATCCAAAATGGCAACATATGCAATAGCAGAAATAAAAGGACCGGTCTATTTTCGAATAGGCACGGCAGGTGAGCCAAAAATATATGATGAGGATTATGAATTTACTTTTGGAAAGGGTGTGGAGATCCAACCTGGAGAGGATGTTACATTGATCGCCACAGGTTCAATAGTATATGACACTATTATGGCAGCCAGAGAATTGAAAAAAAAAGGCATATCGACCAGAGTAATTAATATTCATACGATAAAGCCGCTGGATAAGGATATCATACTCAAGGCAGCCAGAGAGACCGGCGCAATAATCACAATCGAAGAACATAATCTTGAAGGAGGTCTTGGAAGCAGTATCGCATCTGTTATACTTGAAGAAAGCAGGTCTCAAATCAAATTCAAACGGATAGGTTTAAAAGATTCTTTCTGTTCTTTTTATGGCACGCATCAGGAATTGAAATCTTATTGCGGTATAGCAAAAGAGGATATCATCAGTGAAGTAATAAGTTTAATTAAATAGAAAGAATAAGAGGTCAAGTAGTAATATGGGTAAATTGTTAAATCTTATAACACCACTGCATAAGATGACAAAGCGTAATTATCTTGAGCGGATGATAGACGATAAAGTCCATTGCATGATGAAAGCAAAGGAATATGAGTTTGATTATTGGGATGGAGACCGCCGCTATGGATATGGCGGTTATAAGTATATTGATGACAGGTGGAAAAAAGTTGCACAGCAGCTAATTGAAATTTATGACCTCAAGTCAGATGCAAAGATATTGGATGTGGGATGTGGCAAAGCTTTTTTGTTGTATGAATTAAAACAACTCCTTTCCAATGCAACAATAGTTGGATTCGACATATCTAAGTATGGTCTTGCCGAAGCGAAAGAGGAGATTCGGGGCAATTTATTTCGTTATCGTGCCCAGGATCGATATCCCTGGGGTGACAAATACTTTGATCTGGTAATATCTCTTGGGTGTTTACACAATATTAAGATTTTTGAACTTGAAAATGCCCTATCAGAAATCGAACGTGTTGGTAAGAATAAATACATTATGTTAGAGAGTTATCGAGATGAACAGGAGCTTTTCAATCTTCAGTGCTGGGCATTGACATGCGAATCTTTTTTCGATACTGCCGGATGGATATGGTTATATAATCATTTTGGATATACCGGAGATTATGAGTTTATCTACTTCGAATAATCCAGGGATAATCTATGCATGTGAAAAGGAGCCAGAGGTTTCATGAAAATAAAAAATGAAGGCGAAATACAGCGATTAATCATTCTTGGTCATAGTGGTTTTATCGGAAGCCATATTGACAAGTTCTACAGACGACAGTATCCAGACCTCGAGGTATTGGGACTTTCGTTTCCATCATTGGATCTGACAAGTATGGATGACGTATCAACCATCAAAGATCACTTTGACATGAACACGGCAGTTGTTATGCTTTCAATGTTGAAGAAAGAGCATGGGGATAATATGGACAATTTCCATAAAAATATCATGATGGTGACAAACCTTTGCAATGTTCTTGAGGAAAAACCAGTTAAGTCCTTTGTTTATTTCAGCTCGACTGCTGTTTATGGTGAAGATATTCATAATATGGGCATCACAGAAGAAACACAGATTCAGCCAACTTCATATTATGGAATAGCAAAGTATACCAATGAAAGACTTTTATACAAAACAATTGGGCAACAAATGAACAGCAATTTGGTAATATTAAGGCCCCCAGTTATATATGGTCCCGGAGACCAGCCATGTTACGGGCCGTCTGGTTTTATTAAGGCTGTATTAAATGAAGAGAACATAACATTATGGGGAGACGGTAAAGAAAAGAGAGAATTTATCTTCATAGATGATGTTGTGAAAATCATACATGAATTGATGGTTCGATCATATGACGGTGTATTGAATATTGCCAGCGGGGAAAGTTATTCGTTTGTTGATATATTGAATATTATTAGACCTTTAACCAATTCAGAAATCAATATTAATTCACGAAAAAGATCTAAAGATAAAGTTGATCATCATTATCATATAGATAAACTCCTTAAACTTCTTCCAGGATTTAAGTTTACACCTTTAAAGGAAGGAATTCAAAAAACTGTTGATTTTGCTTCATCCCGTGAAACTATAGGGGATACTTTATGAAGGGCTGTTGTGTATGCAATAGTAGTGATGTTATTGAATTGATCGATTTTGGGGCGCAGCCTATTTGCAACAGGTTCATTAAATCTCTTGATGATGATGAATATAAACATCCTTTGGTCCTTGGTTTATGTAATGCTTGTGGGCTTGTTCAACTGATCAATCCATTTCCAGCAAGTGAACTAAGACCACCATATAATTGGATTACGTACAATGAACCCCAGGACCATCTGGATTATCTTGCTGGTATCCTCTCAAATTTACCCGATATCAACGAAAACTCCGCAATATGCGGTATAAGTTTTAAGGATGATACACTTCTTTTGAGGATGAAGAAACGTGGTTTCTC
This sequence comes from uncultured archaeon, assembly GCA_902386255.1. Taxonomy (GTDB): domain Archaea; phylum Halobacteriota; class Methanosarcinia; order Methanosarcinales; family Methanoperedenaceae; genus Methanoperedens. Next base: position 7,407 of record CABMII010000100.1, on the reverse strand, counting down.
CAAAATTATGAGATTAGATCCTGAGCAAGATCTGGGAATAAATGATGGTTGGACTGGTGTTGAGACAATTCAGGATAAAATTAATCTTGATAACGCAAAGGAGATCGTTAATAAGAATGGTAAATTTGATCTGATCATAGTCCGGCATATTCTTGAGCATGTATATGATTTGCCTGAGTTCATGAGAAGTATCAGGGAATTATTGGATCCAGATGGATATGTTGTATTTGAAGTCCCTGATTGTACTAAATCTCTGGAATATTTTGATTATTCAAGCATCTGGGAAGAACATACCGTTTATTTTACACCCGCTACTTTTAAAAACTGTTTGGAATATGGTGGTTTTTCAGTTGAACATTTTGAAATATTTCCTTATCAAATGGAAAATTGCCTGGTTGCCATCCTTAAACCTTCAGAAGAGTTTGATAATCGTTCATATAATGGAAAAATACTTCAGGATGAAAAAAACAGGGCAATAGCATTTTCTCATGAGTTCTCTCGGAAAAAAACTTTAATAACATCCTATTTTTCAGATTTTAAAACGAACAGAGAGAAAATTTCTTTTTTTGGTGCAGGCCATACTGCAATCGTTTTTATTAATATATTTAATCTCAAAGATTATATTGAATGTATTATAGACGATAATGAAAATAAACAGGGTTTGTTTATGCCGCTTTCACATCTGCCAATAATTTCTTCTTCTGCACTTAAGGAAAAGGATATTAAATTTAGTGTTTTAAGTCTTAATCCAGACTTAGAAAATAAAATTGTTGAAAAAAACAGAACATTTGTTAAGAATGGGGGAGAATTTTTATCCATTGATCCAAAAAGTAAACTTTCATTGTATCACAAATTAAAAACCTCTTCATTTGAAGATATAAATCTAAGTAAATTCAATGATGAAGTTTATTATTCAATATGTGATGTAGCTAAAATTAGAAGAAAAGATATTGAGTGGATGAAAGAAAGATCAATGGACAATAAACGTAAAAGATGCAGAATATGTGTACATAAGGACATCGACGAAAAAGTCCATGAAATGTTTATTATACATACAAAGGGTGCTTATGTGCGTCCGCATAAACACATTAATAAAAACGAATCTCTTCATGTAATAGAAGGTTCTGCTGATGTGTTCATATTTGATGATAGTGGAAAGATCAAAGAAATTATAAAGATGGGTGATTACTTGTCTGGTCATGAATTTTTTTACAGAATAAATAATCCGTACTATCACACCTTAAATATAACTTCAGAATTTCTTGTTTTCCATGAAACTTTAAAGGGACCGTTTGATAGAAGTGATACCATTTTTGCGCCGTGGGCACCCGAAGAAAATGATCGCAAGGCAACAGAACAATTTATTGAAAAACTGGTCTTATCAAAAAAAACTTTTTTTCAATTAAAGAAGATTGTAATAAAAGTTAATAATAATGAATACTTATTGAAAACAAATTAGATTAACTGGAGACTAAAATAATGGAACAAAGTTATCAACGAAAGACATGTCGTTTGTGTAATTCAAATAAACTCGAATTGGTTATGAATCTTGCTCCAACACCACTAGGTGATAAATATGTATCTCCTGAACAACATGCTGATGTACAAAAGACATATCCTCTTGATTTATATTTCTGTAAATCTTGCTGCTTATTGCAATTATCTTATATTATTGATCCAAAGATTATTTACGGTGATTACCTTTATGAGACATCAATTTCGTTGGGATTGGTGGATCATTTTGAGAAATATGCCGATGAAGTTCTTCAACTTCTGAAGCCCAATAAAGGAAATCTTGTAATTGATATTGGCAGCAATGATGGCTCACTTTTAAAATTTTTTCAAAAAAGGGGCATGAAAGTTCTGGGTATCGAGCCAGCTCAAAGTATTGCTGAAAAAGCGACCGAATCCGGTGTCGAGACCTTGCCGACATTTTTCAATAATGAATTGGCAAAGAAATTAAAGAAAGAACGGGGTCCTGCAACAATCATCACTGCAAATAATGTGTTCGCAAATATTGACAATTTAGTCGAAATGCTGGAAGGTATTAAAAAGCTCCTTGATTCGAATGGAGTATTTGTATTCGAAACTGGATATTTGGCAGCCTTAATACAAAACAATCTTTTAGATAACATTTATCATGAACATATTAGTTATTTCTCTGTAATTCCGCTTGCAAAGTTTTTTGAAAGTCATGGCATGGAACTTTTCGAAATACAAATGATCCCTACAAAAGGGGGCTCAATACGTGGATTCGTACAATTAACTGGAGGTCCACATAAAAAATCACCTTCTGTTTCAAAAGCGATCAATTTTGAACTGAATATGAAACTTGATCAATCTGAAACTTTCAAAGAATATGCTAAATTAAATGATTATATTAAGAAAGAACTCCACGGCCTGCTACTTGGCATCAAATCAAAAGGGAAAACTATTGCAGGTTATGGGGCATCAGTTGGTGTCACTACATTGATTTATCAATTTGATTTTGGAGATCTAATAGATTTCCTTGTTGACGACAATCCTGTTAAATATAATGTGTTAAGTCCTGGATTACATATTCCAGTTTTACCATCTCACGTTATTTATGAGAAGAAACCAGACTACATTCTCATCTTTGCATGGAGATATGCCGAGCCAATTATGAAAAAGCATCAGAAATATCTGGAGCAAGGTGGTCATTTCATTTTACCTTTGCCCAGTATTGAGATAATACCCAACAAAAATAAGGAAAATGGATCAGTTGGAAATAATATGATTTCATGGTGGAGAACTAAATTTGGCGAGGAAGAGATTAAAAGAGTATCTGAATCTATTTGCAATGAACATATCAGCATGGGCCCTGTCACCGAAGAATTCGAAAAACTTCTTGCAGAAGCACTCGACATACCGTATGTTATAGCCACTATCAGCGGGAGTATGGCTTTGCTCATGGCGCTAATGGCTCTTGGTATCAAGCGTGGTGATGAGGTAATTGTGCCAAACAGGACATGGATCGCAACAGCCCATGCACCATTGATGCTGGGAGCAAAGGTCGTGCTGGTCGATGTACAAAAAGATGTGCCAATAATGGATGTTTCACAACTTGAGCAAAAAATTACATCAAGAACTAAAGCTATTATGCCTACACATCTCGGCGGCAGATCAACAGATATGGAAAAAGTTAATAAGATCGCTCAGGAAAATGGGTTGGTAGTAATAGAAGATGCATGTCAGGCTTTTCTTTCAAAGAATAAAGCTGGATATATGGGGACGCAATCGGATATTGGCTGTTTTTCATTATCTATAGCTAAACTGATATCAACAGGCCAGGGTGGTTTTGTTGTTACAAGGAATCAGGATACATATAAAAAGCTCAAGTTAATTCGTACTCATGGTGTAGCTGACATTATTAATGCATCTTATACCGATATAGGATTCAATTTTAGATTTACGGATATACAGGCTTCAATTGGAATAGAGCAACTTGCTCGTATTCCGGAAAAAATTGCTCATGTAAAAAAAGTGTATGCTAAATATAAATCAGGGATCGCAAAGCTTCCATTTCTCAAATTAATCCCTATTGATGTATCTCATGGTGAAATTCCTCTGTATGTAGAAGTGTTATGTGATAAACGTGAAGAGTTGATAGATTTCCTGAGATCGCACGGAATTCAGACACGTCCTTTTTATCCGGATTTGAATGAAGCAAAGTATCTGGAAAACTATGGTGACTTTTTGAATTCGAAGGTTTTTGGGACTCAGGGACTATTTTTGCCGTGTGGGCCTGATCAATCTCTGGAGAATGTTGATAATGTTATAAATATATTAAATATTTATGGAAAGAGTTTATGAGATTTGTCGTTTTAGGAACATCGGAATTCACTATTTCTTGTACACGCGGATTACTCGATATGGGTGGTAAAATATGTGCACTAATTTCCATGCCTAAATCATTGCTCCCAAACAATTCTGCAGATATTGCCGGATTTGCGAAGGAAAAGGGCATTCCCTATTATGAAATGAATGATATTAATTCATCTGAAAATATACACATCCTTGAAAATTTCTCATCTGATTATATTTTTAGTTCATGGCCAAAGATAATACGTAAAGAAGTGTTGAATGTTCCGAAATGTTATTGTATTGGAACTCACCCTACGGAATTACCATTTAACAGAGGAAGACATCCTCTTCATTGGATAATCGCTCAGGGAATAACAAAAAGTAAACTCAGTTTCTTTAAGATTGATGAAGGAATTGATTCTGGTAACATATTACTCCAGATCCCTTATGAAATATCCCCTGAAGATTTGATCGTTGATTTAAATACCACAGTGAATGAATCGGCTTATCGGGGAGTTAAAATTTTATATAAGAAGCTTCTTGATGTTCCATTGTATAATGGAATTGAACAAGATCACGCTAAGGCGAACTATTGGCGGAAAAGAACGCCACATGATGTTACTTTGGACATGCGATTGTCATCAGTTATTATTCAAAGAATTGTTCGATCCTTTGCTCCACCATATCCATGTGCGAATCTCATTTTTGAGAAGCATAATATTAAGATATCCAATGCAACAATCGTACAAACAACTTCTTTGAGTAATGAACTCCAGAGAATGGAACCTGGTAAGATCATTAGTATAAAAGATAATACAATCAGGGTTAAAGTTGCAGATCGAATTGTTGATCTGGAATGCGCAACTGCAATCCCTTCAAGCCTTATGGAAGCGCAATATATACACCCCCCTTCAAAATATCTTACCGAGTACAGATGAAATGATTGTATTTCTGGCAAAAAAATCAAATAAGAGGTCAAAAAGCAATGAGAAAAAATAAAATCCTATTGATTACTTCAAGGTCTACAACAAATTCAATTCAGGATAGCCTGGCCATTCCCTACGGCCTTTATATTCTTAAGAATCATCTTAATAAGAACGGAGTAGATTGTGATGTTCTGGATTTGGATTTTAAGTCAGAATCCGAATGCATTAATGCAGTAAAAAACAATAATTATGATATAATAGGAATAAGCGTTACACATTGGAACATGGCATCGGATTTGGATTTTCTTCATACTCTTAAAAAAATAGTTAAAGAAATGAATAAGAAAACCTTATTTATTGCAGGAGGCTTTTCAGCAACCCTGAATTCTAAAGAATGGCTGAAATGCGGGTTCGACTTAATTTGTGTTGGTTATGCTGAAGATGCCTTATTAAAAATCTGTGAGAACTATTCCCCTGATCAAAATAGAAAACAATTGATTTCATTTATAAAAAATATAGATGGCGTGGCTATCCAGGATGAAAATAAGAATTTGATATTCAAGCATTCAAAGCCTCTTACAGAAAAGGAGTTTGAGAATAAGATGTTCACTCTGGCCATGTCAATGGAAATACCCTATGAAGAGTATTGGGACTTCATGAGAAAAAGAGCATCAGGAATTCTTTCAATAAACAAAAGGTCATATGTTATAGAAAATTCAAGAATATACACCTCCAGCAAATGCCTTGCGAATTGTGGTTATTGTTGTTGCCCTGCATTTTTATCAAAAGCTCAAAATTCTTCTGCAAATCTGTACATGCTTTCTGCAAAACAAATCTATGAGCTTGTTATTTTTCATATTAGAAAGTATGGGGCACGGGCATTCTCAATTAACGATGATGATTTTATAATTGGCAATGAGGCTGGCAATAAAAGAGTAACAGATTTTTGCGATTTAATTATTGAAGGTAAGAAAAAAGGAGAAATACCTGAAGAAATAAAATTTAGCTGTCAAACACGTGCGACAGATTTTATTATAAAAGAAGGAAACAAGAAAATTGTAAATCTTCCATTAATAAAGAAAATGGCAGAAGCGAAATTTCATAATGTTTCCCTGGGCATTGAAACCTTTTCAGAAAGATTAATAAAATCTCCTTCGATAAACAAGCCAAGAGCTAAATCTCAGGATTATCATGATGTTCTTCAAGCTATGATAAATTCAAATCTTTATCCAACCATAAACCTTATTTTCGGAATTCCTGAAGAAAAACCAGAAGAATTAATAGAAACTATTCAGCAAACAATGAAATATATCGATAAACCCTGTCAAATAAGTGTGGCCACCAAACTTTTAGCTTTCCCGGGATCTCCGCTCTGGAATTCCAAAGATTATCCGACAGAAGATGTTGTATGGGAGAATCCCGAAACAAAAGAAAAAATAAAAATACCAATATACTATACTCCTAAGGATAAGCAACTTTCTGAATTGATAGTTCGTTTGGAAGATGATAAGATTATTGAAATGGCTAATTTGCGAAAAAAGTATAATCTAAATGAATATCAGTTTCTTCCTAGAATAGCCATAGCTCTGTGTGTATTTAAAATTGCTTCAAAATTTTTAGGCTATAACGATTTATATGATCAAATAAGTCAAAAACTTGATGAATTGATAACCGGCACCTTTACAAAATGTATGGAGTGAGTCTTGAACATGATATGGCAAGTATGAAGGAGAAGAAGATGAAGGTACCGCAAATAGGGGAAAAACAGGTCGTCTACGAAAACAGGTATCAACGGATTTACTGTGTCACAGCCGATTTTGGCAGCTTCATGAAGGAGTACTTCGTAATGGAAACTGGTCAGCGTTCTGGTGTCGTGGTCGTGCACGAGGGGTCTGTGCTTTTGGTGCGGCAATACCGTTTACTGATCGGCCGTCTGTCCTATGAAATTCCAGGTGGCAAAATTGATGATGGAGAGACGCCTGAAACATCTGCGGTGCGTGAATGCCTTGAGGAAACAGGCGTTCATTGCCGCAATTTGAGACCTTTGTTATTTTTCCATCCAGGTCTTGATGCCCTGCATAATCCCACTTACTTGTTCCATACTAATGAATTCGTAGAGACGTCTAGTGAAAAAATCCATACCGATGAAATAGAACAACATGTATGGATTCCATTGACAAGCTGCATCGAAATGGTGTTCAATAAAGAGATCATAGATAGTTTCTCCATAATTGGGCTTCTGGCCTATCATAACTTAATGTCAAGTCAAAGCAATCCCTTCGAATCTGCTGGCGAAAGGCTTAATAATATTTCCCTTAACAGAGATGAGTTTATAGAATGAAAACAAATGCTGCAATCCTTTACAAACCCGGTACGCCATTTTGCATCGAGGAATTGACAATCTCCAACATAAAGCCAGGACAAGTGTTGGTTGAGTACGGTATCAATTTCAGTAGTTAGCTAATTTTTCTTCCAATTTCTGCTAAAAACACGGCTACAGATAGCTATATATAGGTGCAGGCTGCCCCATATGACCGGAGTTTATAAAATAATACCATAACCAAAAACGGTAGTTCAATTTTTTGTAGGGTCTACATAATAATTAAATTAAACTTTTTATTCCCTATCTATAAATAATGAATGGTTTTCAGATGAT
>CABMII010000099.1 GCA_902386255.1 uncultured archaeon | reverse complement strand
TGCTTCGGGCGAAGAGGAAAATATAAAAAAAATTGCAGAGCAGATTGCTGAATATGAGGGCAGGCGAAAAGCCGCTGTCAATAAATTCGAAAAATTCGAGGAACAGCTTTCACGGATAAAAACGGAAGCCGCGGGTTTTGATAATGAGATTACAAAACATGAGATGCAGCTTGCTGAAATCAAAGGCCGCGGGACGCGTCTTGCCGAAGTGCTGGAAATACGAAACAAAGAGCTTAAGGAAATAGAAGCCGCTCGCATCCAGATAAAGAAGGACATGGATAATATCGAAGAGAAAAAGCGGGAAAAAGACGCTACAATCAATACGTTGATGGAAGAGATAGGTAAGATAGAAGAATTATTGAAAGATTCGCAGGTGCCCGAGCTTAACAGCAAAGCTTCAGGGATTGAGGAGGAAATAGAAAGGCTTGAGGGAAGGCTTCGGGATATTGAGGCCGGGATTAATGCCGTCACGCTTGAACGCAAATATGCCCAGGCTAAGATAGACGAAACGAAAGAGCGGCTTAGCGAACTTGACAATAAGAAAAACGAGCACAGGGAAAGGATAAACGGCTTGAAGGAACAGGTTAAGGCTCTTGAAACCGAGCTGAATGCCAAGAACGCAAGGGAAAAGGAACTGGGCGGGGAATTGCTTGAACTCCAGAACAAGCGGGAAACGGTGCAAAAAGAACATGCAGCTTTGAGGGAGCGACTCCTTGATGTTGAGAGAATGCAAAACGATATGGAGCGGAATTTGCTTGCGCTCTATTCTACAAAAGATGCGCTGACCGAGCAGATAATCAAACTTGATAATGAAATCGCGGAGCTTGGCATAGCCAGGGAAGAAGAGGTGCCGTCTTCCGAGTCCATAGCCTCGCGCATCGCAGCGCTTACCCGCGCAATGGAGAAACTTGAACCTGTGAATATGAGGGCGATAGATGAGTACAACGAGGTAGAAAACAGGCAGAAGGACCTGAAATCACGGCGCGATATACTGTTCCATGAAAGAGAAGAGCTGCTGCTTCGTATCAAGAAATATGAGGAATTGAAAAAAGAAGCGTTCATGGACACATTCAACGGCGTAAACGAACAATTCAAACAGGTTTTCGCTGAGTTATCAGATGGCACCGGCTCGATTTTCCTTGAGGAGCCGGATGAGCCGTTCACGGGTGGGATGACCATAAAAGCCCAGCCATCCGAGAAGACCCTGCAGCGGCTTGAAGCAATGTCTGGCGGCGAGAAAAGCCTGACCGCCTTATCACTTCTTTTCGCTATCCAGCAGTACAGGCCTGCGCCGTTCTATGCGTTTGATGAGATTGATATGTTCCTTGACGGCGTGAATGCCGAAAAGGTGGCAAAGCGCATCCAGAAATCCGCAGGCAATGCACAGTTTATTGTGGTCTCGCTGCGGAAACCCATGATAGAGGCGGCAAAACGGACTCTGGGCGTTGCCATGCAGGAGAACAATATTTCGAGTATTACAGGGATAAAGTTGAATTAAGAAGGTGGAATGCTGTCCATGACTTCTTTTTAAGATTCTCATTCACTTTTCGATAATAGTTTTCTCACCAGTTTCACAGGAATGAACATGGATACCTGTTCACGGTATTTCCGGTATTCGTCCCCGAAGATGGAAAGCAATCTTCTCTCCTCCATGTATGCCCCTATTATAAGATAAATAGAAACAAGTAGCACAGCGATTAAATCAAGCTGGCTCATTTCCATTTTTGTAATCAGGAGGAGTATTCCTGATGCATAAAGCGGATGGCGGACTATCCCGTAGGCGCCGCTTGTTACCAGAATGGGTTTTTCATGCGTTTGTTTTAGTCCTGTGAAACTGAGAATATCGGTCTGGAACGAGGCATACACAAATATTCCAAGGGCAAGCGCCCTGACCGTGATAATTAAAAGATATGCCCAGTCTGGAATGCTATAAACAGGCGCTGTCGAACCCGAATATTTTATCCATACGAGGAAAGCAGGAGCGAACGCAGGAATGCTGATTAGCGTGTATATAATCCTGTAGAACCGATACTTTTCCCCCAGAAACCTTTGGGCTTTGCTTTTGATATAATTGGTGGCAAGAGCGCTGTGGATTATGGCAAAAATCAGGAAATACAATATAAAGTTTAAAATGATGTTCATTTTGTACCCTTTTCTCTCACTATGGAGTTTACTAAAGATTATATATCCTGCCGGATAAGTATTACGCGGAGGTTATAATCATGGGCGTAGAAAAAGCTGGCGAGAAGTACAGGTGCAATATTTGTGGGAATGAGGTAGTTGTAACCAAAGCGGGCGGAGGAACCCTTGTCTGCTGCGGTGAGGACATGGAATTAATCGAATAGGCATTCAGACAAGATATTTTTTCGCTTTTCAACGTGCTGTTGTTGGGTTTATGAATTTTCCGTTCTGGAAACAATACTGGCAGTATTCCCTGCTCCTGCTTCCAAAAACGTTTGTCCCGAAATCCTCCGGCCTGTTCATGGGCAGGCCGCAGCTCTTGCATGAACGTACGGCCTGCCGCTTGAACGGGATATCCCAATCCACCATATTACCCCAGCATGGAATCGAATTTCGGATCGATTGTCCAGTCGATTGCCTTGAAAAATGCCTCGATATAATCTGCTTTCTTAAGCCCGTAATCAACCATATAGGCGTGTTCGAAAACATCCATGACCAGCATGGGGCTGGCACCGCAAAGATGCCCCCCATCATGCTCATTTATCCAGGTATTAAAGAGCCGTTCTTCATGAAAATCATAATATAACAAAACCCAGCCGATGCCCCGCATGGCACCTGTCGCCTTGAAATCCTTTTCCCAGTTTTCATATGACCCGAAATCGGCGGCAATTTTCTTGTATAAATTGGTATTCTTATCGATGGGTTTCCCGCCTTTTACCATATTCCCGAAATAGAGTTCATGCAATCTCATGCCGTTCCACTCCCATCCGAACCTCCGCCTGAGTTCTGCGTATTCGGGAGTTGCGGCCTTCCCTTCTTTTGCCATAGCGCCGAGTGAATCCGCAACTTTATTCGTATTTGTTACGTAGCCCTGGTATAACGTAAAATGGTTTTTCAAAAGCGTATCGCTTAACCCTTTCGTTCCCAAAAGGCTCTCGAAATTTTTTGCTTCGTATGCCATATTAAAAACACCCCGTAGTAGATAATTCAACCTTATCATATTTAATAATATTGCAGGTTGAGGGCGAGACTTTTTAAATCATCTCTTTTGAAAACCACAGAGAGCACAGAGGACACAGAGAAAAATAGCAAATCTCTGTGCTCTCTGTGTACTCCGTGGTTTATTATCCCCGACTGGACTCATTTTTCCAGAATAAATTAAAGTCTCCAAAAAACTTTATATCCCACCCGTACGATGTTTATTCATGGACACCGTTTCTCTCCGGGGAAGAGTAGAAAGCCTCATCCATGCACATTCACGGGATTATGTCCCGGATATCCGCAAATCCGGCTTTTCCTGCGCGCGGTGCGGCTGGTGCTGCCGTGAGAATTTCAGCATCAGGATTACAGAGGATATTTTACGCCCCTCCAATGCGATTTCGATTTTCCCGGATGACATCAGGCGCATAATGAAAGGAACAGGATTAAAATGGGATGATGTGGCGCAGCCTGATATTTATTCGTGTTTATCCGATGGTGATAACATATATGCGATCGGGTGGCTCCTGCGGCGAAATGATGCCGGAGAGTGCGTTTTTTACAGGGATGACGCATGCACGATATACGAATTCCGTCCCATGATTTGCAGGTGCTATCCCTTTTTTATGGGCGAGCGGGGTGTGGAAGTGATGCATTGCGAGGGGCCTCGGAAGGTGTTGGCGAAGGAGAGCGCGGAGAGGATGGCGCTGGTGCTGAAGCGGTATGAGATTAAAAAGCTTCGAAGTTACATTAGCATCATGGCCCAGCTTGGTGATAAGCTGAGTTTCGCTAACTTGCGGATGCTGCCGCGCGGGTATGAGGGAGAGGTTTTTGTGTGCGATGGGGAGAGGATATCAGTGCAAAGATTATAGATTCTCTCTTGCATACCCCAACGCTTTCTTAGCATCCTCAATATCTATATTGATTTGAATTTTATACTCTTTCAGCAAGTCTATATATTGCGATATTGAAAGTCTCGCAATTTTCGCTCCAAGACCCAGACTGACTTTGCCCTGTTTATAAAAGCTCAATGGATTTCATTTTCCTGCCTTCATAAATTAGCTCTTGAAGCATTTCAGACCTGTTAAGACACCTATCAATTCTTTATATTACAAAGACAACTCTTTTTTAAGCTCTTCCCATCTAACGTGCTCTCCATTCAATGATTCTATTATTAATTGCTCAATTTCCTCAAGTTCAGCCTTAGAAACTTCATTCATGGATGATAATTGTCTTCCCATCTTAAATTTGTTTTTATTTTCAGGTTCAAAATCGGGCAATCCTTATATTTATCTATCGCATCTGGGATGCCTGAGAATTATCAAATGACCACTACCTGCTCAGCCCCCGGTAAGATATACCTGTTCGGTGAGCATGCCGTGGTATATGGCGAGCCTGCAATCGCATGTGCTGTCGAGCTTCGGACTCGCGTTCTCGCAGAGAAATCCAATGAAATAACCATTTCTTCGGATATAGGTACAACGAAGCTGGATTTTGATATGCATCCTTATGTATCCTCAGCCATCCGGAAATTGGGTTCCCCTGATGTTTTTATAGAAATAACCTCAGAAATCCCGGTAGGCTCGGGACTAGGCTCATCAGCAGCCGTCACAATAGCTACATTATCCGCCATCAATATCGAATTCAGGCTTGGATATGAAAAAGAAGAACTCGCAAAAATAGGACACGAGATAGAAAGGGAAGTACAGGGAGCGGCAAGCCCAACCGATACATTCGTATCGACATTTGGCGGGGTAGTGGAAATCCCTTCACGAAAGAAACTTGACCTCCTTGACTGCGGCATAGTAATCGGCAACACGAATAAAGGCGCATCCCCCAAAAAAACCGCAAAACTCGTTCAGCAGGTCGCGAAACTCAAGGAAGAACATCCAGACATCATAAACCCGATAATCAAAACCATCGGCTCATTCTCAAAACAGGGTGAACTCATGGTCTCGAAAAAAGATTACTCATCTCTCGGCAAACTCATGAACGTGAACCACGGGCTGCTTGATGCCCTTGGAGTGAGCACAATGGAATTATCAGCCCTTGTCTATGCTGCAAGGAACGCAGGGGCATACGGGGCAAAGCTCACAGGCGCAGGCGGCGGGGGCTGCATGGTGGCGCTTTCTGATTCGCCCCGCGAGGTGGCAGAAGCCATAGTAAAAGCAGGCGGCAGGGCGATAATTACCAGAGCCACGCCTGAGGGGGTAATACAGGTATGAGCCTTGTGATTTTAAAGATAGGGGGAAGCGTGATTACGGACAAGAGTTCAGTATCAAGCGCCAGGGAAGATGAAATCGACAGGATATCAGAGGAGATTGCATCGTTTAAATCGAATTCAGATTCAAACCTGATACTCGTCCACGGCGCAGGGTCTTTCGGTCACCCGCAGGCGATGAAATACAGGCTTGGCGAACGATTTGATGCAGAAGGCGTGTATCTGACGCACGTTTCGGTCAAAACACTGAATTCGATGGTAGTGGAATCATTGAATCGCGCGGGCGCCCATGCGCTGCCGGTTCACCCGTTAAGCTCATGCCTCCTTGAAAACGGGAAACTTATTGAATTCCAGCTCAGCCAGGTGAAATTGATGCTGGAAAGAGGGATAATACCTGTAATTCACGGGGATGTGGTAATGGACAGGATAAAAGGTGCGGCAGTCCTCTCAGGCGACAGGATAATCCCTTATATTGCTCTTGTTTTGAACGCCTCAAAAATCGGAGCTGGGAGCGATGTTGACGGCGTGATGGATGAAAGGGGCATTGTTATAAAAAAAATCACGCCTCTTAGCTTTGCCGGAATTAAGAAAAATATCAAAGGGTCAGCATCAACCGACGTGACCGGCGGAATGCTCGGGAAGGTATCCGAACTCCTGGAACTTGCAGGCAAAGGGATAAACTCGCGAATTTTCAATGCCTCAAGAAAAGATCAAGTCTCAAGATTTTTATATGGAGACGATGTAGGGACATTGATAACAGACAAATGAGTTATATATAAAAGTTCGAACGTAAAGGTACTTGATGACTACATCGGATAGGAAGATTGAACATTTATTATTATGCGTTGAAAAAGACGTTGAAGCGCATAGAAGTCATACTGGCCTTAGAGCTTGCGGTTTTGATGACCTTGAACTTGTTCACAATTGTCTTCCTGAAATCAACAAGAAAAACCTGAATCTTGAAACTGAGTTCCTGGGTAAGAAATTACGCTCCCCGTTCCTGATAGCATCGATGACCGGGGGACATCCTGACACCAAATTCGTAAATGCCACCCTTGCAAGCGCGGCTGAGGAGCTTGGCATTGGTATCGGAGTGGGCAGCCAGAGGGCAGCAATAGAAGACCCGAGCATGGAAGATTCATTCAGGGTAGCAAGGGACAAAGCTCCCACTGCGTTTATCTACGGGAATGTCGGCGCCGCCCAGCTTGGCGAATTCGGAATTGAAGGACTTGAGCGGGCTGTGGAAATGATAGGCGCGGATGCCATGGCGATTCACCTGAATTTCCTTCAGGAGGCCATACAGCCAGAAGGCAATATCGATGCTTCGGGATGCCTTGCTGCAATCAAGAAAATATGCACAGAGCTTTCGGTTCCCGTAATCGTAAAAGAGACAGGAGCCGGCATAGCTCGTTCCCAGGCAATTGCAATATGCGATGCGGGTGCGGCTGCCATAGACGTCGGCGGTCTTGTCGGGACAAGCTGGGCAGGAGTTGAAACATACAGGGCGCAAAAACGCGGCGATTTATTATCAGAACATCTTGGGAAAGAATTCTGGAACTGGGGAATACCTACAGCAGTCAGCATAGTAGAATCCACCATCTCCATCCCTGTTATCGCAACGGGCGGTATCCGTTCAGGTATTGATGCGGCAAAATCCATTGCCCTTGGTGCATCCATGTGCGGCATTGCACTCCCGCTTGTAGCGCCTGCTTTAAAGGGACAGAAAGATGTGGTCGATAAGCTGGCAATGATAATTGAAGAACTTAAGGTTGCCATGTTTTTGAGCGGATGCCAGAATGTTGAAGAACTTGGCAATGCGCCTGTGGTTATTACAGGCAGGACAAGAGAGTTTTTGGAGCAGAGAGGCTTTGAAACCGTTAAATTTGCAAGAAAAAGATATAAAATGTGATATAAACCCCGTATTTAAATACGGGGTATTTAGATTATGGAGTGAATTAAATGACAGAAATCGGAATTATTGCAGTCGGCGGCTATAATGAAATGGGCCGGAACATGACTGGTGTAAGGATTGATAACGATATAATTGTACTTGACATGGGGCTGCAATTGGACAGGGTGCAGATACACGAAGATGTGGAAATAGACAAGATGCACTCAATGGACCTTATCAAGATGGGGGCAATCCCGGATGATACCATCATGAAAGATGTCGAAGGAAGTGTCAAAGCTATCGTATGCACACATGGTCATCTTGACCATATCGGAGCGATTTCAAAGCTGGCTCACAGGTATAAGGCGCCCATAATAGCAACGCCGTATACGGCAGAGCTTGTAAAGCATGAGATATCAGATGAAAAGAAATTCAGGGTGAATAATGAGGTTATCCCTCTCAAGATTGGCGGGCGATATAATCTTTCACCTGATATCCAGATAGAATTCATACGAATCCAGCACAGTATAGTGGATTCGGCTTTCGCGGCAATCCATACTCCAGCCGGTGCAGTATTATATGCCAGCGATTTCAAACTGGACAGGACCCCGACCATCGGGGAAGCTCCGGATTTCGCAAGGTTAAGGAAGCTTGGAAACGATGGCGTAAAGGCTATGATAACAGAGAGCACAAATTCAGGCCTATCCGGGAAAACACCATCCGAACAAATAGCAAAAGACCTTGTCCGTGACGTGCTTCTCGGGACTGAAGAGACCGAATCGGGTGTAATAATTACCACATTCTCATCACATGTTGCGCGTATCAATGCAATTATCCAGGCGGCTGAGGAAATGGACAGGATTCCCGTATTGCTGGGGCGGTCAATGGAACGTTATCTTTCAATAGCCCAGAAGATGGGATATATTAAATTCCCCAAAAATCTTGAAATATACGGTAACAGGAATGCGGTCGATAAATTCCTGAAACGCATATCGCAGGAAGGAAAGAAAAACTATCTCCCCATAGTAACCGGTCACCAGGGCGAGCCGGATTCGATTCTCACAAGAATCGCAAACGGTGAGACCCAGTTCAGGATCGAGCCTGGGGATAAGGTAATATTCTCGGCAAACACAATCCCAAGCCCCATGACAATGGCGAACAGGCATGCCCTTGAGATAAAACTTAAAATGGCGGGAGCACGGCTTTATGAAAATGTCCATGTATCGGGTCACGCCTCAAGGGAAGACCACTGGGAACTTTTGCGTCTTGTAAATCCCGAGCAGGTTATCCCATCTCACGGGAATATGGTAATGCATTCCCATTATGTAGAGCTGGCTGAAGATGCAGGATATGTTTTCGGCGATACGGTTCATATCATGAGAAATGGGGAGGAAATGGTACTATGAAAAGCCATATAAGACATCCATTTTGGAAAGGTGTAACCGGTTTATGATTGAAGAAGTCCTCCAGAAAAAAGCAAAATTGGTGGATGAATCCATTCCCAGATTCCTGCCCATCACCCCGCCGGATGAATTGTATAAAGCAATGCGGCACCTGCTGGACGGTGGAGGAAAAAGGCTTCGCCCGTCTGCATTGCTGCTGGCAGCCGAAGCCGTTGGCGGCAAGCCCGAAGATGTACTTCCCGCGGCAGTGGCTGTAGAATTGGTCCATAATTTCACTTTAATCCATGATGACATTATGGATGAGGCAGACCTCAGAAGGGGACTTACTACGGTTCATAAAAAATGGGGTGTTCCGAGAGCGATTATCGCGGGAGACGCCCTTTACTCAAAAGCTTTTGAAATTCTTTCCTGCACAAAAAGCGAGCCGCAAAGACTTGTTGAAAGTCTTGAGCTCCTGTCGAAAACCTGTACTGATATCTGCGAAGGCCAGTGGATGGACATGAATTTTGAAACGCGGAAGGACGTTACAGAAGAAGAGTACATGCGCATGGTTGAGAAAAAGACCGCTGTGCTTTTCGCTACTGCCCTGAAATTGGGAGCCGTGTTGTCAGGGGCTAACAGGGAAGTAGTACGTGCGCTCTGGGATTTCGGCCGGCTGACGGGAGTAGGGTTCCAGATATACGACGATGTTATTGATCTAATTACGCCTGAGGAGATACTCGGAAAAGCGCAGGGAGGAGACATTATCGAGGGTAAACGCACGCTCATTGTTATCCATGCATTGTCAAAAGGGGTCAGCATAGATGCACTGGGGAAGAGCAATGCGACAAGGAGTGAGATTTCAGCAGCGCTTACCACGCTTAAAGAATCAGGTTCGATTGATTACGCAATGAACAAGGCGCTCGGGTTTGTGGATGGGGGCAAGGCTGCACTGTCAGCGCTTCCTGATTCCGAGGCAAAGAAGACTCTCATCGGGCTTGCGGATTATATGATAGAGAGGAAGTATTAGAGTTTTATACAATATTTTAATTATTATATTCAACTAAATACCGCACCCTTATCCGCTGAGCTAACCATTCTCTGATACCGCGCCAAGTAGCCTCTCGTAACCTTCGGCGCAGGCGGTTTCCACGCTTTTCTTCGTTTCTCAAGTTCATCCTGCGAAAGCTTGAGATTCAAAATCCGCTTTGGTATATCTATCTCAATAATATCGCCATCTTTCACAAGTGCTATCGGGCCGCCATCAGCAGCCTCTGGTGATACATGACCTATACATGGCCCTCGCGTTCCTCCTGAGAACCGCCCGTCTGTTATGAGCGCAACCGAATCTATGAGTCCCATGCCTGCTATTGCAGCAGTCGGCGAGAGTATTTCCCTCATTCCCGGCCCTCCCTTTGGCCCTTCGTACCTGATAACGAGGACATCACCGGATTTGATTTTCTTTTCCATTATAGCCTTCATCGCCGCCTCTTCTCCATCAAAAACGCATGCAGGCCCTGAGTGCCTTTGCATTTTCTGATTTACGGCTGTCTGTTTAATTACCGAGCCAGAGGGAGCGAGGCTGCCTTTCAGGACTGCAATGCCGCCCTCGGCATGTACCGGTGATCCAAGCGTTGCGATTATCTCCTTATTGGCGCGCGGATTTATGATTATATATTCCTTCAGGTTCTCGCCAAGGGTTTTTCCTGTCACAGTCAGGGTGTCCAGGTCAAGTTTCTCCTGCAACCGCTGCTGGATTGCGGGCACGCCGCCTGCGCGTTCAAAATCGATTAGATAGCGGTCTCCGCCGGGTCTCAGGTTTATAAGGTGCGGCGTTTCTTTGCTTATTTCATCAAACCTCAAAAGCGGGAGGTCAAGCCCGAATTCAAGCGCTATTGCGGGTAAATGGAGCGCAGTATTTGTGCTGCCGCCTATTGCCATGTCAACACGTATAGCATTGTCAAGCGATTCCTTTGTA
>CABMII010000098.1 GCA_902386255.1 uncultured archaeon | reverse complement strand
TTTAGATTTGATGTTTTTTTGCTACTTATTGAAGGATGGGTCAGAAGGAAGTTAAAAATGAGAATTGCTGTGGAGTGTTTGAGATGAGAGATTTTGAAAGATTTTTTAGCGAAGTACTGAATTTGTTTCTCGTAATAACGAGAATATTTCAAATGATTTTCTTTCCATTTTCATACACATGGATGCATGTAGCCGGACAGCTCTCAGCGGCTTCGATATTGCAGCTTACATCATCCATTTCCCTTTCTTCGTTCTCGCCCGATTTTTTTGAATCCTTTAAGTGGGAGAAACCATCAGGAGCCATCTCCCAGAATTCCGGGCAGATGTTGACGCAACTCTCACAGGATATGCATAATGGTCTTTCAATCTCAACTTTAAATCTTGCCATAAAATTAACCTAATTCATTCTTTAGTTTCAGGTATTCACCAACCAATATGGATGCCGGATATAGAACCTGTTCTTCATTCTGTGCGTGCGACATCAGTTTATCAGCAAAGTGTACATATTCCATTTTCTTTTCCTTTGTTGCTGCATCGATGAGAATCTTGAGCGCGGCAATGATGGCTTTATGCTCATCGAGCATTTGAGGAAGTTCGGATTTCAATCTATCTGTCATCGTGAGAACACTTTTCATTTCACCCGTGACTTTCCCTCCTGCCAGAGACGAAAGTAATCCGAGAGGTGGCATTGCATATTCTTCCTCCTTAATAAAATGCGGATGTAATACCTTCGCAACGGCTTTTGCAGACTCCCCTATTTTTCCTTTAACCCGGGTTGCCCTTGCAAGTTCAGCATGAAGCTCTTCATGCTCTAATTTCAACGATTGCGGTATCTTGAATTCCATGTCTAACCTCCCTTTTGATCCTCTCTTTTTATATCAAAGACATTGCTATTTAAAGATTCCGCCATATTCTTATTATTAAAAAATGCTAACAACTAACAGGGGGAATTTTGCCAATGGATGAAAACAATTTAAGACCCATCTCATTCCAGCTCAAACCGATAGCGCCATTCCGGCTGGATTTGACGGTCTGGGCTCTGCGGCGCCGGTCAAATAACATTGTTGACCGGTGGGACGGAGAAACTTACAGCCGGCTGCTCCCGCTTGATGGCCTGGCTGTGAAGGTTGCGGTCACGCAGACCGGGCCGCCTGATAATCCTGAACTTAATATTGAAACCACCGCGCCTGAAAAAGGATCCAATATAGCGGCAATAATAGAACGGATGCTTGGTACCAGCAAAGACCTGTCGGGATTCTATCGGCTTGCCTCAGGAGATGCCCGGCTTGCACCGCTGGCAGAACGATTTCGCGGGCTCAAACCGCCCCGCTTCCCGACACTCTTCGAGGCGTTAGTCAATGGAATTGCCTGCCAGCAGATAACGCTCAGCCTGGGCATTCTCCTGCTCAACAGATTGGCTACAAACTATGGCATGTCCGCCCTGCAAGAAAACACAAGTGTCTACGCTTTTCCACTGCCTGAAGACCTGGCAGGACTGGGAACCCAGGACATACGAAATCTGGGGTTGAGTTATAATAAGGCACGTGCAATTATCGAACTGGCCCGGATTATTGTTGACAGGCATCTGGATCTGGAAGACCTGGAAGCAATGGACGATGAAACTGCTGTGTCGCACCTGTTGCAGTTCCGTGGTGTAGGGTGATGGACGGCCGAATATGTCCTGCTCCGGGGTCTTGGAAGGGTTCATCTTTTCCCTGGCGATGACGTGGGTGCCCGAAAGAACCTGCAGCGCTGGTTGAAACTAAATGAGCCGATGGGCTATGAAGATGTCAGGTGGGTTCTTTCAAGATGGGAGCCCTACAGCGGATTAATATATTTCCATTTATTGCTGGATCGACTTGCCCGGGATGGTATCTATGACGGAAAATAGTTATGAAAAATCCCCTGTCGTGTTCACGATTGGACATTCCACAAAAGCTATAGATACGTTCATCAGTCTTTTGCAAGCGCACACCGTAACAATGGTCGTTGATGTCCGCACGATTCCGCGCTCAAGACACAACCCTCAGTTCAATCAGGAGACACTCCCTGATAATCTGAAAATTGCCGGCATCGGTTACACTCCCATGAAGGGGTTGGGCGGCCTTCGCCACGCACGGAAAGATTCAGCAAATACGGGCTGGCATAACTTATCTTTCAGAGGTTTTGCAGATTATATGCAGACAGAAGAATTTGAGAAAAATGTAGAGGAGTTAATACATCTTGCAAAGTCGGAACAAATCGCATTAATGTGCGCTGAAGCTGTTCCCTGGCGATGTCATCGTTCTCTTATTGCTGATGCACTTTTGGTTCGTGATATCAGGGTTGAGCACATCATGAGCCTGAGCCGCTGCTCACTTCATTCACTTACGCCTTTTGCACAGGTGAATGGTATGCACATCACATATCCGCCTGAACCTGATGCCATATGAGTGAATCTAACCGGTAAAAATTATGCCTGGCAGCATTGACCCAAGCTTACGTGTGGGGATGACGATACCGATAGGTATATTCTAACAGAATCAACATATACATGTATCAGGAATATTTTCGCAGAGAATGTGAATTTAGAGCTATTGAAAATAAATCGGGAGATGGAACATGCTTAAGGTGTACATAATTTTCTATACTCGCTACGGCAACACATTAAAACTGGCAGAGATTATCGCAGAAGGCGTTCGTTCAGTCAAGGGATGCGAGGCGGTATTACGGAGAACAGCTGAACTTGCCCCCGAAGAAATCATTAAGAAGGACGAGCGCTGGAAAAAAGCAAGAGAATCCCTGAAGACCATACCCGAAGCGAAAGCAAGCGACCTCTTTGATGCTGATGCCGTTATATTCGGGACTCCAACACGTTATGGCAATATGAGTTCTTCATTAAAGGATTTTATCGACAAAACTGCCGGGGTATGGGTAAAAGGTGGTCTTGTTGGAAAAGTGGGCGCTGCTTTTACCTCAAGCACCACAATCCACGGCGGGCAGGAAACCACGCTTCTCACGATGTTCATCCCGATGCTCCATCACGGAATGATAATCGCGGGAATTCCTTATTCTGAGGAAAAATTGTTCACGACGGCCGCAGGAGGCTCCCCTTACGGAGCGTCATCCGTGACAGGTGAGATGGCAGACCGGCCGCCCACAGAGGAGGCGGAGGCGCTCGCAAAGGCGCTGGGTAAAAGAGTAGCTGAACTTGCAATGAAACTGAAACTCGGTGAGGAAGCAATAAAAAAACAGGATTAAAAATATGCCAAGAGTCTGCGCTGAACTCACTGAGATCGAATACAAAATACTTAAAAATTTAGAAATAGTTGAAGGGGAAAACGGCGATAAGCTGAAAAACCTTCTAAGATATTATATATCCACTACACCTGAGATGGAATCATCGCAATACGCCCTGAAAAGAATCGAGAACAAGAAAGAGATTGACGAGCTGCTGGGGGAAGTTGAAGCATCCTATGAAAATACGGACAACCCGGTCGATCTGTGGAACGAAGACAAAATAAACAAATTGACCGCGGAACTCACCGAGATAAACGTACTCATAAAAGCCGGTGAAAATCAGTTCCTGCCCGCAAACAAATTCAGAAGCCTGTTCAAGATGCTTCTGCATGACATAGCAACTGAATCCACAGATATAGATGAATACGAAGCAGCTGTGGTGGCAGCAATACAACTGCTTTTGGAGTTCGGAAGCGGAAGCCTTGGCAAAGAGACCATAAGAGACGGCGCGATTTTTATTAACGAGGTGTGGATGTTTTCATATGCAAGCGCGATGAAAAAGGCAAGGGAGTTCAAGAAGACAAAAAGGATCTTCTTTTCCGAAACTGAAATTGCAGAATCGTTTACATCTATTTAGGAACATGATTTGATATACGGAGAAAAATGGCTGAACTGAAAAGGACACTTGGATTATTTGATGCATTTGCAATAGGAATCGGCGCTATCATCGGCTCAGGTATTTTTGTGGTGACAGGCATCGCAGCAGGTCTTGCAGGCCCGGCTCTTCTCTTATCTTTAATATTCGGCGCCATAATTTCCGGATTCACTGCCCTGAGTTTTGCCGAGCTTGCGCAGGCAAGACCGAAGGAAGGGGGCGGCTATGAGTTCGCAAGGGAATTCATCTCACCTTTTGCAGGTTTTATTGCAGGGTGGCTCTGGATTTTATCCAATGTAGTGGTCGGCGTTGTGGTGAGTCTCGGGTTTGCAAGTTACCTTGCGCTATTCATACCATTTCCCGTGAATGTGAATATTATAGCCGCCCTCGCCTGCATCGCAGTCACCTTCATAAATTATCTCGGCGCCCGCGATTCAAGCCTCCTCAACGATATCCTTGTGATAATTAAACTTCTCATCCTTGCCCTTTTTGTCGCTTTCGGGCTGGGTTCCGTAAAGTCCGGCAATTTTTCACCATTCATGCCAACCGGGGAAATTGGCATCATGCAGGGAGCTACTCTCATATTTTTCGCATATTCAGGATTTGCAAGGGTCACCCTCATAAGCGAAGAAGTGAAGGACCCAAAAAAGAATATCCCCCGTGCAATTATTCTGTCATTGGGAATATCAACCATCGTTTACATGCTGGTCAGTTTCACCGCAGTGGGTCTTGTCGGGTATAAGGTGCTTGCCTCCTCAGGTTCACCCCTGGCTGATGCAGCCCAGTCCGTTGGTAAAAACCTGGCTTACTTTGTCTCCGTAGGCGCACTCGTAGCTACTTTCAGTGTCCTCCTGACAACACTCCTCGGATTATCCCGCATTTCTTTTGCAATGTCCAGGGACAGTGACCTTCCGCACTTCTTTACCAGGCTGGATAAACATTCCACTCCCTACTATACAGTACTGGTTTTTGGCTTTACCATGGCGGTTTTAGCCCTGTTCTCAAACCTGATGCAGGCTGTTGCGCTTGCCAACTTCGGGTCGCTCCTGTATTATCTTCTTTCCAATTACGCAGCGTTGAAACTGGAAAACCATGTTTATCCGCGCATAATTCCTGTCCTCGGGATAATAACCTGTGTGGTTTTGCTGGTTTTCCTTTCACGGGATGCCTGGGTAAGAGGTTGTATCGTTCTCCTGGCAGGCGTTGTATATTATTATCTTTTGAAAAAATGGCAAAAAAACCGGGTTAACGCAGTGGGAGGGTCATGATTCCGGCTGACTTTGACTATATCATAATCGGTGCAGGCGTCATAGGAAGCTCAACTGCATTTTACCTGAAAAGCGCGCTGCCTGGGAGCAGAATACTGCTCATTGACAGGAACCACACAGCAGGCGCAGGAAATACCGCAAAAAGCGCGGCACTTTACAGGAACTTTTTTTCATCGCAAACAAGCAGGGCACTGGCTGCCAGTTCCATAAAATATTACCTCGGGATTTGTGATAAAATACATCTTGACCCTATTGGGTATCTCTGGCTTTTTTCGAAGGAGCAGTGGGAAAATTCCCAAAAAAGCATCCGGCAGCTTGACCCGATGAAAGATGATTTTGAAATCCTGGGCAGGGACGCAATATCAGGCATTCTCAGGATAAATTCAGAGGCAAAAGGTCATTTTCCTGATGTCCATGCCGGCATCTTCTGCCACCTCTGCGGCTCTCTTTCTGCAATGGCGCTGGCACAGCATTATGCTTCTCAGTTTGTGTCCGTTGGAGGGGAAACCAGTTTTGATACTGACATCAAGGAATTTATACTGACAGGCCAGGATAGCTGCTATGCGCCCTGGGATGATGTCTCTGTTGAGGGAATCGTAGACCGGGAAGGCAATAAATATCATGCAAAGCAATTTATCATAGCAGCCGGGGCCTGGACACATGAACTGCTTGCGCCCATCGGCATTGCTTCGGGCATCCTTCCCAAAAAGCGGCAGCTATTCGCCTTAAAGATAGAAAACACGGCTCAACTCATTGCGAATCCAACGAAGCGACCTGCCATCATCCTTCCGGCAGGAGGGGTTTATATAAAGCCAATCCTTGAAAGAAATATGATAATAGTCGGCTGCGCCGATGACCTCGGCCAGCCTTTCCTCATGTCAGACCCCGAGCCTGATGTACGCTATTTCCATAACGCAATCGAGCCTGTTTTAAACCACTATTTCCCCGGGCTTTCTGATTATAAGTTATCCCTCAAATGGGCCGGGTATTACGATTATCACTGGCCTGACATGACTCCTGTTATCGAATCAGTAGCCAATATTACGTGGGTTGGCGGAACTTCCGGGAGCGGTATTATGAAAGCAGATGCCGTAGGCCGGATAGCAGCCGCGGTGTTGCAGGGCATGGAGGAAGCGGTTCTTGCAGACGGGACTAAGTTTGAAGTTTCGAAACTAACGCTTCGCGATAGGAACGTAGAAAAAGAAGAGTTGATCATTTGAATTTTACATAAGAGATGATATTGATGCCAAAAATATCGTATGAAGCGACTATAACCTGTCCGAAATGCGGTTATTCCCATAAGGAAATCATGCCGGAAGATAGTTGTCTTGTTCGTTATGAATGCAGGAACTGCGGTTACACCATGATACCTAAAGAAGGTGACTGCTGCGTATTCTGTTCATATTCTGATAAAAAATGCCCGCCAATGCAGATCGCCTGACATTCTTATATTATAGTCAAAAACCAGACATTTAAACTTATCTTTGCGCCCTTCGATGTGAATTAAATCAGACACGCAGAGCACACGAAGAACGCAAAGTGTTCATAAAAATATTGAAAATTAGATTCTATAATTTGAAGGGATGTTTATCAGAATACCTGGTGGAATTGGGGCAAAAGTTAATTAATGTTAAAATTGTTAGGCTTCCACAACATAATATGCAAACTGACACTGAGATGGCTTCAAAAAATGATATGGAATCAAAAAAATGGTGAATAAGATAATCGATAAGGTTCCCCGTGCCAAAATACTGGTTGTAGATGATGAGAAAAGTACAGTCGATGCATTGAGAATTTCCCTTGAATCGGATAGCTATGAAGTAGTCGAAGCACGCACAGGCGAAGGTGCGATCCACAAAGCGCTTGGCGAAACCGTTGATTTGATCCTTTTAGATATCATGCTTCCGGACATGACTGGTTATGAAATATGCAACAAGCTCAGGAAAAATCCATCGACCAAGTCGGTTCCAATTATTATGCTGACCGGAATGAGCGGTATGTCAGATAAAATGGCGGGCCTGGATTTAGGGGCAGACGACTATATTACAAAGCCATTTGACCTGAATGAACTGAAAGCGAAAATCCGGATTGCGCTGCTGCGTTCAATTTCCCATGATTGAGTATATCAAATCTCCAGGCTCTTGTGCGTCTTAATATAAGCAACAAGCCCGCCTTCCTGCAAAATCCTGTTCATGACAGGAGGCAGGGGTGGAAACTCCAATTCAGTTCCTTTTGATTTGTTTTTCACAACACCCTTTTCCATATCAAGCTCAAGCTCGTCCCCTTCATCTATTTCATCCGTATTGCAGGTTATGGCTGGAAGCCCTATGTTTATGCAGTTCCTATAGAATATCCGGGCAAAACTCTTGGCAAGGACTGCTTTTGTGCCCGCCATCTTTATTATGGTAGGAGCATGCTCCCTGCTTGAACCGAGGCCGAAATTTTCTCCCGCAACGACAAAATCCCCGTTGCGCACCTGGGCAGCAAAATCGGCCCGCGCCCCTTCCAGGACGTGCTTTGCCAGCTCCGGAAGATTCGAGCGCAGGTGGAAATACCTGCCGGGCGCGATTAAGTCGGTGCTGATACTGTCCCCGAATTTCCAGGCTTTTCCCATTTACATCACCTCTCTCGGGTCAGATATCTCACCTGTTAAAGCTGTAGCTGCGGCAACAGCCGGATTTCCAAGGTATATGAATGAGGTTGGATTGCCCATCCTTCCTTTAAAATTCCTGGGCTGCGTGGCAAGGCAAACCTCACCATCGCCCAGTACGCCCAGATGCACGCCGTCACATGCCCCGCACCCCGATGCGGTCACAAGCGCACCCGCTTCCATTAGCGTTTCTGTGGTGCCATCCCTTAATGCTTCCATATAAACGAGGCGGGATGCAGGAGTTACTATGACCCTTACATTCGGATTAATTGTATGGCCTTTCAGTATCGATGCTGCAATATGGAGGTCTTCAAGCCGCCCGTTGCATGATGTGCCTATGAGAACCTCATCGACTTTGACTTTTCCTATCTCGCTTATTTTCTTGACATTATCAACCAGGTGCGGGCAGGCAATTAAGGGTTCAAGCTCATCTGCGTTTATCTCAATTCTCTTTTCAAATTCGGCATCCTCATCTGACTTTAATTCCCTGAATGCTTCCTCCCTGCCCATGGTTTTCAGGAATTTCCGTGTTTCCTCATCAGGCGGGAACAGTCCTGCCTTTGCCCCGGCTTCAACAGACATATTTGCTATCGTACTCCGGGCTGCCGTACTCATATCATCAATTGTATCACCTGTAAACTCAAGCGCCTTATAAGTAGCGCCGTTGTTGCTGATAGTGCCAATGAGATGGAGAATTATATCCTTGGAATATACGCCTTTTGGCAGTTTACCGTTTACTTCCACAAGAAACGTTTCAGGCACCTTCATCCACGTCTTGCCGAGCGATATTGCAGCCGCCACATCCGTACTCCCCATTCCCGTCCCGAATGCGCCCAGGGCGCCGTTCGTGCATGTATGGGAGTCAGCGCCGACAATTATATCGCCGGGGCGGGCATATTTTTCAAGTGAATTGTGATGGGATATCCCGTTTCCGACATCGGATAATATTATACCGGTTTTCCTGGCAAAATCCCTTAAGAGTTCATGGTCGTTGCTCAGTTCCATCCTGGGGCTTGGAGAAGCATGGTCAAGGAAAAAAATAGTCTTTGCAGGGTTGTATGCCTTTTCAAGCCCCATCTCCCTCAACCTCCGCACCGTGAGAGGACCAGTGCCGTCCTGGACATAACTTAAATCAACATTAACGATAACAACTTCCCCTGCTTTTACTTCCCTGCCGCAATGCTCCCCGATTATTTTTTCAGAAAGAGTTTTTCCTGTCATTCTAACCTCCACTTAATATGCATTCACCAATGATTAAATAGCTTTTCCCTTTGTGCAGATTTGCACTTTAAGTACTGTTTTTGATGACTTTAGGTGCAAAACCATAATCATTAAGACCATTCATTGCTAAGATATCCAAGCATATATTATAACTTGGGTATGATTCAAACCATAGAAGGGCCGATTATCATGAAACTAAAAACAAGAAGTATAATAGTAGCAATTGTAATGTTGTTATTGGTAAACAGTAACCTTGCTTTTGCATTTACGGCGTACATCACAAAAACTGGCGACGGTGTGGTTTCGGTGTTTGATACATCAACAAATAAAGTTACAGCAACCGTTAATGTTGGGGGTAGTCCTTGGGATATTGCTATCAATCCAGCGGGAACGCTTGTTTATGTGACAAAACCTGGCGATGGTGTGATTTCGGTGATTGATACATCAACAAATACAGTCACAGCAACCGTTAATGTTGGAGGTAGTCCTATGGGTATTGCTATCGGACGGTTTGCCATATCAGCGTATCCTCCTATCCCACCAACTCCTACAGTAACACCACGACCAACACCAGTAAACCCAAATGAAGCAGTATATGCGAAACAGCGGGCGGTAATATCAAAAATGAATATTACACGTCCAACGCCAACACCAACCACTGAAGCCATACCAACAACTGATGTTATGAAGTATATAGGTAATGTCATACGTGATTTCGTGAACGCGATATTTGGAGGAAAAATATAGGAATTTGGGTGCAACCTTCCGACCTTAGGTGCAAAGCTCCTTTGTGAGGCAATTGCAGTAAAAAGAACATATATATTGTAAGGAATACAATTATGTCTATGGAAGTTGCGGATGATAAGGAGATAAAGAAGACAATATCTGCCTTTCAGAAAAACGAGATAAACGAGCATTTCATTTATGCGAAACTTTCGGAGTCGATGAAAGAGCCGCATAACAGGAATGTCCTGAAAAATATTTCTCTTAATGAGCTTGAGCATTATAATTTCTGGAAAAAATATACTGGGGAGGATGTGAAGCCAGACAAAGCAAATATTTGGAAATACTACTTAATCTCGAAAATATTCGGAATCACATTCAGCATGAAATTAATGGAAGGCGGGGAAGGGCATGCCCAGTTAGAATACGAAAAAATATCGAGATACCTGCCGGAAACAAAAGAGATTATAAAAGACGAGGTTGACCATGAGAAAATGCTGATTGGCATGATAGATGAGGAAAGGCTGAGTTATTCAAGCGCTATAGTTCTCGGCCTGAATGATGCGATCGTAGAGCTTACAGGCGCGCTTGCAGGATTCACGCTTGTTCTCCAGAATGCGCGGCTGATTGCGCTTGCTGGAATGATTACGGGGGTTGCGGCATCCCTGTCAATGGCTGCCTCACAATATTTATCAACAAAATCGGGGGATGGAAAACAAAATCCGTTCAAAGCATCAACATATACCGGCATGGCTTATATTCTTACAGTCCTGTTCCTTATATCTCCATATATCTTTTTGGCAAACCCATATCTGTCGCTGTGCCTGGCAGTCCTGAATGCTATCATAGTAATCCTGATATTCACATTTTATATTTCTATTGCAAAGAGCCTTTCTTTCAGGAAGAGATTTCTTGAGATGGCGCTAATCAGCCTTGGCGTGGCAACTGTGACTTTTGCAATAAGCTATCTCATAAAAATATTCTGGAATATATATGTTTAGAAGCTCCTGAAAGCTTAATTCTGGGGGACCTTGGGTGCAATTAACGGACTTTAGGTGCAGAATATGATTCAGGTAGCAAATTCTTTGCGTCCTTTGCGCGCCCTGATATGAAAAAGTACCAAAACCACAAAGCAGAACACGGATGACACGGATTCGACGGATGCCCACGGATTTTTATCTGTGCAAATCCGTGTTATCCGTGCAATCCGTGTTCACGTCAACTGATCGCATTTGTTTAAGCTTTTTCATTGTTATCTATGAATTTCGTTCATAGCTGACTCTGCTGTGAAAATCCTGCACCGCAAAGCACGCCAAGAACGCAAAGTTACTTTAACCGGGATTTAATACCGAAAGATTTTACATCAAACCGGAGTTTATAAGAAATCATCAAAATCAAATAGCAGCGCTAAGTAAACTGTGGGTCTAACAAAATCTTTATTCAGTTGGGAATGAATGTTCCAAGCTGAAGTTTGCCAAAAATTTCCGCCG
>CABMII010000097.1 GCA_902386255.1 uncultured archaeon | reverse complement strand
CACCTGCGTTGCTTCCATTTGCTAAGTGGCAGTCCGGGCATGTGTACGGCGTATCTCTCCTGTCAGGATGGGTGTTGTTAGCTACTGCGTAGCCGCTTGAGTTATGGCATGCCCAACAGCTTGCGTTAATGCCATAACCTGAGGCGTTGTTGCTGTTCATGTTTGCATGCACTGATAGGCTGAAGTTCGCCCCGTCTATGTAATGCATGCCTGTGAAGTTCTGTGGATTGGAATTATTATGGCAGCCAAGGCATCCGGGACTGCCGCCAGACACTACTTCGTTTGAATGGAAATCCACAGGCTGCTTGCCGCTCCTCGTATGACAGGTATAGCACGAATCGTTGGTTGTAGCCCCGAACATGTTGCCTGCGTTTACCTGCGTTGCATTGCCCCATCCTTTCCTTATTGTTTCATTGCTCTGGTTGTGACAGAATAAGCAATTTGTAGTAACTGGCATGCGGTCTATTGTCCCGGTCCAGTGAGGCGGGTCATACTTGTCAACTGGCCCATCGGGACTGTTATACTGTGCAAAGTAACCTCCGAAATTCGACCTGTTGAAATACGGGGCTGCATGGCATGTTCCTGCTCCCGTGACTGCGTTGTAAACATAGCATGTGGTTGGATATGTTGCAGTCCCGCCTTGCGAGGGTACTCTTACGTTAGTGCCAGTTATGTTGGAATAACTCGTATGGGAATAAACATAGGGCAGCGTATCGTTGATGTCGCTCCTCAGGGTATAGAAAGCAGTCCTGTTCGGGCCTGTGAATATTGGGCTGGCGTTTACGTGGCAGTTCTCGCACAGTTTGACGCTCTGGAGGTTCGCCGAGATCGTGCCCGGGTTTCCCGTGCCGTGGCAGGCATAGCACGCAGCCCCGTCCAGAGTGGCTGAGTTATTTTCCCAGTCAAATCCGCCTCCTGTCTGCCAGCCGCCGTGTATTACCATGGGAAGGCGTAAGGGTTGGGAGTGTAAGGTTGTTGCATTGGTGGTGTTGTGGCAGTTGGCACAGAAGCTCACATTCTGGCTTTTCGCAGGATGCCTTGTGATGTTAGCGTACCATTCCTGAGAGTTCGCAGGTGATTTGTGGCAAAGGGTACAGTTTATTGTGGGAGTTATCAGGTTTGAGGTGTTCGCATAATGCGAGACTTTGGCGGCCACCGGATCGACCGCAGTGAACGTGATATTGAAATAGACTGTGCTCTTATTGTGGCATGCAGCACAATTCACTGAATGATTCCAGAAGTCAGAGTAAATCTTGAAGACATCTGTGGTATAGTTGCCAGGGATATGATTGTATATTTTCTTTCCGGTTGTGTCGTTCATGAGCGTTGAGTTTGGACTGGTGAACCTTGTGGTTGCGTTGTGGCAATCTGGGCATGACCACGGGTTGGATTTGTTTGCCGGGTGACCGTTAGGCTCAATGCCGTCACCATGGCATGCCCAGCATGCTTTGTTGAGCGGGTCTATTCCTGTGGTGCTGGTGGCGTTTTTGTTCAGGTTCCGGTGGGCGCCCAAACGCATGGCACTGGCGTTTATTTTCTTGTTGGCTGGTGCCCCTGTTCCTGTTATGTCATGACATGCGAGACAATCAGAGCCCCCTCCGCCGGGCCGGACATCATGGCCGAAGTTGAGCGATGTCGCACTTGCCCCGAGAATGTTGTTGTGGCAGGTCTTGCATTTGGCATCGTCATAGATTGAAATGCTGCCTGAATGGTTGAAGAAACTGGTGCTGCCATCCCGCGCTGTTGCAGGGACTAAACCGCTCTTGTTATAAACTTCGGGTGGCTGGGGATTATACATGGTACCCGCATAGCCGGGCGCCCCGGCGAAGTGACAGTTGGCGCACCAGAACCCGCCGCTTAAGCTCTGGTTCTTGCTGTTGCCGCCCTGGATGAGTGAGATATAACCCAGCCCTGAAGCGTTGTGAAGGGCGGACTTGTTGTGGCAGTAATCGCAGGCGCTCTGCTGGCTGGTGTTTGTCCAGTAGCCCTGCTGGCTGCCATTCCACAGTGACCCGTTATAGATGCTGGTGCTGTGGTTAGAGGTCGCCGGAATTTTCGGGGCAGTGCTGAAGTTTCCAAGACCGCCCTCGTGACATGTAACACAGTTTACTGCATTTGTCTTTGATGTGCTGAAGTTGGAGCCGTCCTGCTGGAGGTACCGCACCTGGTGGATGCTCCTGCTATCGTTGAGGTGACAGCCTGTACAATTTACGGCATTGTTATGGTTTTCTTTATAACCCGTTACTGCTCTTGTATAATTGGTACCGCCAGTTCCGTTGTTGCCATGACAACCCAGGCATAAACTGTTATTATCCATGGGTGACGCCGGCTTGTAAAGTGTACTGTTATGAATTCTGCCGGCCTGGTGGCAGTCCGCACAGTCCGGATTGGAAGAGGGATAGCCGGATGAGTGGTTTGCTATGGTCTTGTTTGCATTATCGATGAACGGGAATACTGTTGTCTGGTTGTTGTGGCATTTATTACAATAATCGTTTGTTCCCTGTGCCGGATAATCCGTGCGTTTCTTGCCATAATGGCTTGTACTGTTGCTTCCTCCATTGGCGCCACCGTATACGGTTCCAGCGCCATCCGGATCAAGATTTGTGCCAAGCATCATTTCTGTCCTGTTATGGCATCCATAACACGAAGTAGCCGAAGAAGTAATGATGCTGGTGCCGTTTGCATAGTGCTGTGTTACAGTGAGCAGAGTTGTGTTGGGTGTGAAGTTCAGATTCTGTCTCGTTACGTGGCAGTCCGGACAGTTATATGGAGTTTTATAATTAGACGGATGACCGCCTGCCGGTTCGCTGCCGTTGCCGTGGCACGCCCAGCATTTCTTGTTCTCTGCAGGCAGGCTTGTAGTGGCTCCGCTGTTCAGGCCGCTGTGGATGGCGTTTACATCGTTCATTGCACTGATGTTAACAAGTTTTCCTGCACCGGCTGAGCCTCCGGCATTGTGGCAATTTGTACAGTTGGCCCCTCCTGCCTGCCCTCTACCTACATTATGGCTAAAGTTGAGAGACGTTGCCCCTGCATTCAGGTTGTTATCATGGCAGCCCTTGCACGTAGCATCATCATAGCTTGAGGAAACTACACTTGAATGGTTGTAGAAAGCAGTGCCATTCCTGGAAATTGCCGGGACAAGCCCGCTCTGGTTTAACACTTCAGGCGGCTGTGGTGAGAACAGGTTCCCTCCGTAATCGGGCGCATTCTTGTAATGGCAGTTGGCGCACCACGTGCTGCTTGTAAATATCTGGTTCAAATTATTTGTTCCTTTAACATTGCTTATGCTGCCCAGCGCCGAAGTGGTGTGAAGTGTTGATCCGTGGCAATAATTGCATGCGCTCAACTGGCTCGTGTTGTCCCAGTAGCGTACTTGAGTGCCATTCCACAAGGCACCGCTCATTGAATCAATGCTGTGGTTTAGGGGTTTTGGAATCTGTGGCGGGTACCTGCCTGCGTAATTTCCTGTCCTGGTCTGGTTCTTAAGAGCGGTTAAGAACGTAGTGTTCTGGTGGCAGTTGGCGCAGTCGCCTCTTGCTGGATTTGGATTATTTTTATTTAAGGTTATATACGTTGCATTCTGCGCAAACACCTGTATGTAATGCACATCGTCGCTATGACAGAGAGTGCAGTTTACGCCGCCCGATGTTGTATTGCTTGAATTGTGCTCAGTATATGTTGAGTGGCAGGTTGTGCACTGGGAATCTTCAGTATTGTTGTTTCTTATGAACCGCTGGGATTCATCAGGTTTGGTTATGTTGTGCATGGGTCCGTGACAGATGATACAGGGCACGGTAGAGTTGGGAGTGTGGAAGGTTGCATTGAAAGAGGAACCATTGTTATAAGAATAAATGCTCACCGCGGTATTGACATCTGACCGGTCCAGCGTGGATTTGTTCGAGAGGTCTTTCCTGTCCCATGCTGAGCCATTCCCATGGCAGCCTGCGTTGTAGCAGGAGTTAATAAGTTGATTTGTGTTGTGAGCAGTGTAACTGCCATGGCAATTAGCATTGTCGCACCGTATATTGTGATGCACGTCTGAAGCAAAACTTGTATGGTTCACATCTGAATTGCTGCCACCCGGCAAACCATCGAATGATTGATGGCATTCCGTGCAATTAGTGGTCGCAGCGTTGTGGTTATTATTTCGAGATGTGGTTGTATCCCTGCCGGATAGATATGGTGAGTTAGCAGTCACGGCGGTAGGGAGGGATTGAGAGTTATGACCTGTGCATGTGCCTGATGCGAAGGTGCAACCCCACCAGTTGTAAATGAAGGTTGCGTTGTCTCCAAGATTTCCGTTAGCTGCCTTGACACGCCATTTTCCATAATAATCTTTATCATTCATGTCATAGCTGAAGTTGGCTAACCCATATGCATTTGTGGTGTCGCTGACAGTGGTTAAAGCCGTTGAATTGGGGAAATATAAAGTGAAGTTTATAACTTTTCCTGATACAGGAAAACCATTGTCATCTATAAAAAGCGCTGTGACATTTATGCGGGTATTCATATCTTTCCAGTTATTTGTTCCCCAATTCCTGTTCGGAAGGGTAAAGCCTGACGCTGTGTCTGCGCTTGCGCCTGTTGAATTGATGTCGTCCAGAATTATGAACCTGTTCGTTGCAATCAGTATTTTTCCACCGATTGACGGAGGGATGGGCAAAAGCAGAATATTAACATTGCTTGCAGCGCTTCCGTTTATTGTTTGCGTGGTTGAATTATCATTATAGCCCGACTTGCTGGCTGTTATGATATAAGTGCCGTTGCCCACAGTAAAACTATAGTAGCCCGTGCCGTCTGTGTTGGCAGAAAGTCCTGTGTTCGTTGTAACCGTGGCTCCGGTTATCGCCTGTCCGTTTGAAGCATTGGTAACGTAGCCTGATAATTGATAAGTCGGCAGAGGCGAAAGTGATATATTTGCAGTATTATTATTAGCGCCGTTAATTGTTACGTATGTCGAATTTACAGAATAACCTGTGAGAGTTGCATTAATGACATATGTCCCATTGAATAATCCCGTGAAATTATAGAAACCGGTAGCGTTCGTGGTTGTGTTCAGGCTTGTGTTGGTCTGGACTGTAGCGCCGCTGAGGGGCTGGCCGCCGGTCTTGTTGGTTACATAGCCTGAGATGTTATAACCTGGAAGGGGAACAATGTCAACAAAGAATGAACTATTAGAGTTAGCTGCCGTACTGAATGAATAATAATACGGCCTGTCAGTTGCACCCGAGACGTTCATCCATACCCTGATTGCCAATTTGCGATTGGCTGGTATAACTGCTGATTGACCGCTAAATGATATTGCAAATGATGTTTGGGTCGCTGAGGTAGTTGTTGCCACAGTTGAATTGAATAAGCCAACAAAATTACCTGGCATATTACCTGCAACTCCATTTGGATCATAATATCCTAATTCATACCATCCTTTATCTGTTCTACCAGCTGTTGTTATCCTCAAAGGAATTGAAGCCGAATACGCAGTGACCCTTGTAGGAACTGAAAATGCCGTGTTGTTTATAAAATAAGCATAAACCCATGGTCCATTTCCAGCCGTTGCTATTCGAATAACAGTGCTGGTCCCGGCTGTTGTATTCATGAGTAATCCTATGTCATAAGGAGTGGAAGCCGTACTGCATGTAAAATTAGTTGTATCAACACCAATGGAAGTGCCAGAATCACATCTCAACGTTTGTTGAGACATGGCGGCATTTACCGCAGGAGCTGCTGAAAAAAAGACTGCACCAAATACAATCAAAACTACAACCGGCCTTGCCCGCCTTATCCACTTTTTACAGTGACCTTCATTCATTTTAATAGCCATACTACCATTTCAATAGCAACTGATGTCACCATTTGTTTTCTATGTCCCAAGCACCATCAATCGATGTACTATCCAATTAATCAATTCGTTTTTTACAAAGTTAGTAAGTAATATATAATATAGTTTTGGTATATTGGGTATATTTATCCAGATAAATAATTATATTGTGTGGATTAAAAAGTACACCTTTTTCTTTTAATACACTTAATTATTGAGATGCTTCTCTATCCTGTCAAGACCTTCTTTGATATTTTCAAGGCTGCTGGCATACGAGAACCGAATATACCCTTGCGCCCCGTCGCCGAAATCGATTCCCGGCGTTACTGCCACGCCTGCCTCTTCAAGGATGCGCCTGCCGAGCAAAAGCGAATCAGAACCGAACTCCCTGGCGTTTGCAAGAACGTAATAGGCTCCTTCAGGTTCGCTTTTTATACCGAATCCAATATCCGAAAGACGCTTCAGGATGTATCGCCTCCTCATGTCATACGTGGCGACCATCTCCTTTACATGCTCCTGCGGCCCCCGAAGCGCCGCAATTCCCGCATGCTGGACAAAACTATTGGCGCAGATAAAAAAATTCTGCTGCAGCTTCTGGAGCGGTCTCATATATTCTGCCGGGGCGATAAGATATCCAAGCCTCCAGCCTGTCATTGCGTACAGTTTTGAAAAGCCGTTCAATACAAAAGCATTATCCGTATATTCAAGGACGGAGTGGTCTTTGCCTTTGTATATCAGGCCCTGGTATATCTCATCCGAGATGATAGGAACGGTGCCGGCGATTTCTGCTATGCCTTTCATGGTTTCGGGAGACATTACATGACCCGTGGGATTGCAGGGTGAATTTATCAATATGGCTTTTGAGATTGAAGTCATTGCGCCCGAAACCGCCTCAGGCTCCATCCCGAAACCTTCTTCCTCATGAGTATATGCAAATACGGGTTTCCCTCCAAGGTATTCCACAAAGTTGGGGTAACAGGCATAATATGGATTCGACATCACCACTTCATCGCCCGGGTCAAGCAACCCCATGAAAAGCAAAAGCAGCGCGGGGCTGGTTCCTGATGTAATGACCACCTGCCCTGGATTTATTTCAAGTCTGAACTTCCGGTTGTAATATTCAGCCACAGCTTCCCGCAGTTCCGGCAGACCCAGGCTGTGCGTGTATTTTGTTTCCCCGCCCTTCAGCGCATTTAACGCCGCCTCGCAGATGTGCGGCGCCGTGGGGAAATCAGGCTCGCCAATCTCAAGATGGATTATGTTTTTGCCTGCGCGCTCAAGTTCGATAGCTCGTTCAAGAACTTCCATTACGTGGAACGGAGGGATTTTTTCGGATTTCCGGCAGAACATTACTAATACCGCTCCAGAATGTTATATAGCGTGTCCCGTTTAGCAACAGGGCGCCCCATTTTTTTCGCAATATGCACAAACTCATCTATGCTCTTGCTGTGAAAAGGCACTCCTGCGGCCCTGACAACGTTCTCCTCTATCATCGTTCCCCCGAGGTCGTTAGCCCCATAATTTAACGCAACCTGGGCGACTGATAAACCCTGCGTAACCCATGAAGCCTGTATGTTTTTAATATAGCCATTTAGAAGAATGCGCGACACTGCGACCATTTTCAGGTAATCCACTCCTGTTGAAGTCCCGCTCAATTGCGTGTTCTCTGACTGGAAACTCCACGGGATAAATGCGGTGAATCCATTATATTTTTGCTGCATTTCACGCACGCGAAGTATGTGTTTCACCCGCTCTTTTAGAGTCTCGGCATGCCCGAATACCATGGTCGCAGTGGTCGGGATACCGAGCGAATGGGCAGCCAGCATGACCTCCTGCCACTGTTTCCATCCTATTTTATTCGGAGATACACTCTTTCGCACGCGGTCGTCCAATATTTCAGCCCCTCCGCCGGGTATTGAATCAAGGCCCGCATCATGAAGGCGTGAAATCGTTTCCTCAATGCTTGCGCCATATAACTTCGAGATATGCACTATTTCAGGCGGCGAGAAAGCATGCATCTGGACATTAAACCTGTTTTTTACCTGCTTCAGCATTTCTTCATAGTAATCGATCGTGATGTCGGGATTCAGCCCGCCCTGCAGTAGAATCTGTGTCGCTCCGAGCCTGACCGCCTCATCGATTTTTGCAAGAATTTCATCGATTGCCAGCACGTATGCATCCTTTGCGTCAGGTTCCCTGAAGAATGCACAGAATTTGCATTTTGAAGAGCATATATTGGTATAATTTATATTCCGGTCAACCACGAAAGTAACAAGCTCTCCGGCGCTTTGTTTTCTCAACTCGTCCGCTGCTGCGCCCAGAAGGTTAAGATTATTGCATTCGAGCAGCTCAACGCCCTCTTGAAGTCCAATTGGTTCATTATCAAGGGCGCGGCTGAGGATTTCGGAAATGGCATCATTATCCGAGAAATTTTTTATTATTTCAAAATTTGTCATCCTGTGAATAGCTCCTCTTGAATTTCAGGGCAAGTTCGGCTTTCATTAGTTCTCTTCCAAGATAACCTGCATGGTCAATGCGTGAAACAAGCCCAAGCCTTATGATTGTGTCAAGAACATCCTTTGCCGTCTCTCCTGCGATTGAATTATCATTATGCTTTGCCACGATTTTTCCCGGGTGGACTTTTCCGTTGCGGTATTCGTCCTCTGTTACCCCGATTTTAAAACAGCCTGCCGGGTCAAGAGGCCATTTCCCGCTCCCTTCTGCTTCTATCGCTTTTTCAGGAAGCAGACCGAACTCCCGCCTTCTTTTCTCTTTTATCGCAAGCATATCAATCCCCAGGTCTTTCGGGGCGCTTCCCCTTTCTCTTGCAAGCATCATCATCATAGAGGCGGTTTTCAATTCGGACACGCTGTCATGGGCTTTTGAGCTGAATTCGGGCGTGAACAGGATGCTGGCGGAAAGCTCCATGGCAACGCCCGATAGCATGGCATTAACCCCTATCGAATCGGCATCTATAAGTTCCGTAACATTGCCGATGCCAAAGAAAAGCGGCGTTTCCCTGTCGCGTTCCCTGAACTCGTAATACCTGTTAATGGATTCCACAAGACCGTGCCCCGCAGGTTCAAGCACAGGGTCGGCGATTATCTGCCTGATGCCTGAATTCTGGGCGGATTCAATGTTTTTAAATAAACTCTCCAAATCCTCAACACAATCTGGAATTATTACGGCAGCAGCGGAATTCTGAACGATATTATCTTTTATTTCACTTATATTTTCTGAATTTACACTGAGAACAATATCTATCCCGGAATCAAGAGCCGTATTGATTAGCACGGGGTCAAGAGTATCTATGCTTAAAGGGGCATCTGTCATCGATTTTGCAGTTTCGACTGCCTCCCTCACTTTTTCCGGCGCGGTGTCAAGTGAAATCCCAAGGTCAATGATATCGGCTCCCCTTTCGACATAATAGGAGATTTTATTACTAATCTCGCTCCGGGTCAAATGCCCGGCATCCACTATTTCAGCCATCACTTTCATGCGGGAATCCCCGCCAAGTTTTACTCCTTTCAATGTTAAAGGCGAAACTGACCTTTCTTCAATTTCGATTATCTTTTCAAATGCGCTGCTTCGCCTTTTTTCTAACAGCAGCTCACACGCCGGGATTTTTTTGGAAAAAGCGATGATGTCTGCAAAGGAAAGAACAAAATCAAGGTCGACTGCATGTTTTGACCCGAGTCTTATTTGCGTGTTGAACTCTTTTTCAAGTCCTGAAAAATCGCCTGAGGCTAAGCCTGGAATGAGAATCAGTTCATATTTATTCTCTGGTAAAAAGCGGCGCAGAAGTGCAGGGGTAACAAAAGCCGCAACCTCTATATCCAGTACAAGGACATCTGCTTCATCCTGTACTGACTTTCTTACAGCATTCTCTGCCAGTTTCCCTGTTACTACGAGGATGTTCATTTCAACTCAGGCCGAATATTCCTTTAATTCCGGTAGAGATAAAATCAACTGCTATTGCAGCCAGGAAAAGACCCATAATCCGTGTCATGACAAGCATGCCTGTCATCCCGACCACCCTGTTAAAGTAATCAGAAAACCTGAAGATTAAAAAAGTAAAAATAAAAGTGAGCAGGATTGCGCCTATAACCACCAGTTTTAAGTCGAGGCTGTCTGCAGTCTTTATCAGTACTATTATCGTGGTAATCGCTCCCGGTCCTGTCAGGAGGGGCATTGCAATAGGGAATATCGATATGTTTTCCCTCTGCGCCGCATCTTTTAATTCCTCTGATGTGATGCTTTCACGCGTGGTTCTTGCAAACAGCATGTCAATTGCTACAAGGAAAAGTAAGACGCCGCCCGCCACCCTTAAGGAATCGGCTGTTATGTTAAAAAGTCTTAAAATAAAGTCCCCTAATACTGAGAAGATTAGCGCAATGACGCAGGCGATAAGTACCGACCGCCTTGCCACATAAATCTTATCAGCCTTGCTCATGTGTGTGGTCATTGAAATAAAAGCCATCACGCCGCTGACCGGATTGACGATTGCGAAGATGGATGTGAAGGCATAAATGAGGAAGGTAAGCTCCGGGGTCATTACTGATACTATTCTTTAAATGCTATTGAATGTTTTGGATAGATATTTCCAGAAGTCTTGTATCGAGCGCAGAGACGTGAGGCGTTCGTGGGCGCGCGGGTGACGGGAGAGATGGGGTCGCGGGATTTATGCAATCGCCTTATGCGCCGCTTTCTGTTTCTTGATTTCGTATAGGAAAGCCTGCGGTTCGGAAATATTTTCAGAGGCATCAAGCATTTCTATTGCCACAATTTTGTTATCTTCCCCGTAATCGACTATGAGACCTTCTCGAATTTCATCGCTTTCTTTAACAGCCATTTCTCTTAGAATCAAAGTAAGTGAATCGGTTTGTGGGTCATATATTATTTTCATTAAATCCTTATTTATACGGGAAAATTAATAAAGTATCGTCAAAATGTCCTCCGAATTCCCCCAAACCCCGGACTTCACAGTCCAGGAAGAGCGCCTCCAGTACGGCGCCGAAAAGAAGAAGCAGCGCGACACCGCGCGCCTGATATGGGCGTCCAAGCCCAGGAAAGAGCCCTCGCCGAAGGATTTGGATTTTCAGACCGCTGAAATAGTAGTCCCCAACAAAGCCACTGGCGACCTTCGCAGTTTCTTTGAGGCTGAGAAGAAAGAGATTGACACCCAGCCCAACCGCCTCATCTGGGGCGACAACCTGCTTGTGATGCAGGCGTTGCTGGCGCAGGGGTATGAGGGGCAGATTGATTTGATTTATATCGATCCACCTTTTAATACAGGGGAGAATTTCAATTTCCCGAATGAGGTTACAATCGGGGATCAGACGTTTGAGAAAGAGATGCCAATGAGCGAGAGGCTGGCATATACGGATACGTGGGACAGGGGGATTGACAGCTTTCTGGATATGCTGTATCCGAGATTGCAGTTGATGAAAAAATTACTGGCAAATGATGGAAGTATCTATGTGCATATAGGCCCCAATATAAGCCATTATGTAAAAATTATAATGGATGAAGTGTTCGGAAATGTGAACTTTTTAAATGAGATTGTTTGGCAAAGGACTGGTGCACATAATGATGCAACCAAATTTGGTGTAGTGCATGATTCAATTTTTATTTATAGCAAAAGTAATTCTTGGAATTACTATCCAGTTTATATTTCACATTCTGAAGAACACATAAATACTCGTTTTAATGAAATTGATGAAGATACTGGTCGTCGCTTTTTTGCGGGTCCGATAACTGCACCTGGCTCAGGGCCCAGCCGTATATTTAGAGGGAAATTAATTGCACCACCAAAAGGAAGACATTGGAGTTATACCCAAGAAAAAATTGATGAACTTGAAGCAAAGAACCTTCTCTATTTCTCAAAAACTGACACACCATATTTGAAACAATATATGGATGAATATTTGGAAAAAGGAAGACGGGTTCAATCTATTTGGACTGACATACTTCCGAGCAAGACTGGAAATGAAATTTTGGGATATCCCACTCAAAAACCTGAAA
This sequence comes from uncultured archaeon, assembly GCA_902386255.1. Taxonomy (GTDB): domain Archaea; phylum Halobacteriota; class Methanosarcinia; order Methanosarcinales; family Methanoperedenaceae; genus Methanoperedens. Next base: position 20,990 of record CABMII010000097.1, on the reverse strand, counting down.
AACTTCTTGAACGTATAATCAAAGCCTCTTCCAACGAAGGGAACCTCATCGCCGACTTCTTCTGCGGCTCAGGCACCACAGCCGCAGTCGCTGAAAAGCTTGGACGGCGCTGGATTACTACAGACCTATCAAAAACCGCCATCCAGGTAACCCGTGCGCGCCTTGTGAACCAGAACGCAGCGCCCTTCCAGATTCAAAATCTCGGTAATTATCAGCGCCAGCTCATCTACATGCGCGATGTGAAGCTCAAAGAGATGTACAATATCATCCTCAAGCTCTACGGTGCGGCGCCGCGCGAGGATATGCAGGGGTTCGGGATAAAGCAGGATGATAAAAGTACGCTTGTCTTTGTGTGCGAGCCTGATAGACCCATGACCGGCAGGAAAGCCATAGACCTTGCGAAGCAGGCATATCTCGCGGATGGGAAAGGGTACAAGAAAATTGTGATACTCGCATGGGATTATGAACTTGATTTCGATAATGACTTTGAGAGGCTCAAAGCCAACAAAAAAGAGATTGCATCCTGTGAATTTAAAGTCATACCTTCGGATGTACTGAAATACCTCCGAAAGACAGGCGTAAACGGCGGCTCGCTTGCTGATAAGATCACTTTTTACCAGAAGCCTTACCTCAGAATGGGCGAGCCGAACGTGCGGCAGAGGTATGGCGATACTGTGGATGTTCAGATAAAGATGGAACAGTATGTTGTCCTTGACATTCCTCTGAAAGATGAGGAAAAGCGCCCCGAAATAGAAAAGATGCTTGCAAAGAACTTTGCCGCGCTCATCGATTACTGGACTGTGGATTGGGATTACGACGGCGAAGTGTTCAGGAGCACATGGCAGGCGATGCGGGACAGGAAGAAGGGTGAGCCTGTGCCAGTTGTTGCTGATGCGAGCCTGAAGAAGGGCAAGAAATATACTATTGCTGTTCGCGTTGTGGATGTTTTCGGGAATGATGCTTCTGTCACTAAAGAACTGAATTTGAGATGATTATGGTTGTAAGGGATTCTATAGAGAACGAACCGCAGATAAACGCAGATGAACGCAGATTTAATGAGTCGGTGAGTATAGAAAAAGATTGTTTGGGTATATCCACGCATGGCGCAGCCATGCGTGTGTGCGGAGTCGAGAACCCGCAGGGTTTCGGCAGTGATGAACGCAGATTAAATGCTTTGTCTGAAGAAATAATAGGTTGCGCTTTTGAAGTAAGTAATGTTCTCGGCGCGGGTTTCCTTGAAAAGGTCTATGAAAATGCCCTGAATATAGAACTAAACCTGAGGGGATTAAAAAGTTTACAGCAGGCGCCTTTAAAAGTTTATTATAAAAACGAATTAGTTGGCGACTATATTGCAGATATTCTGGTTGAAAATGAAATCATAATTGAAGTAAAAGCTGTAAAAGAGTTAGACACAATTCACACTGCTCAATGCCTTAATTATCTCAAAATAACGGGTCTCAAACTTTGCCTTCTTTTCAATTTCAGTAAGCCAAGGGTAGAAATCAAAAGAATCGTGAATGGTATCTAAAGGGAGAAAGATGAACACAGATAAAAATAAACCAGAATTGAAACAAAAATCATTGCTATCGGGCATACACAAATCCCGTGCAATAAATCTGCGTTTATCAGCGTTCATCTGCGGTTTAAAATTCTATAATACCAGGCAACCAACATTCATTATTGTGATAAAATACGTCCTTTGCGGACTGCTGTTGGTCATAGATAAACTCCAGGCAATAAATCTGCGTTTATCTGTGTTCATCTGCGGTTTAAAATTCTATAATACCAGGCAACTATACGTCATTTCAAATAAAGGACAACTTGCAGTCTTATATGACATTGCTAATCGTACGTTTGTTTACATTCATCTGCGGTTAACCAAATTTCATATCTGAAAAGGAGGGTGCTACGGTTGGATAATGATATCAAAAATCAGAAAAAAAGAGAGGTCATTGAAGAGACATTAGAAAAATTGGATATCAGGGAGAAGGATTTGAAAAAACTGGAAAAGGTCAGGAAAGAGCTTTGGAAAAAAGAAAAACTGAAGTTGTAACATGGCGCGCGCAAAATCTAAAACAGAATTATTCGGCAAGCATCCCCTCGCTAAATCCATAGAGCCAGTCATTGAAAAATGGTCTGCGGACAATTATCCTCCGGCCAACGGTAAGCAAATTACCCACATAACAAGAGAACTCATAAATTACTGGTTCTCGGATATGGCTCATGAAGGTGAATCTTTCCATACCTGCCAGAGACGTGCCATCGAGACAATAATTTATTGTTACGAGATTCTCGGAATTCCCCAAGTCGAAACCCTCTTCAAGCAGTTCTCATGTGAACTCCTCGAAAAAGAGAACCTGCGCCACGGGATTGAATCCATGGAACATCCAAGATTTGCTATCAAAATGGCAACAGGGACTGGGAAAACATGGGTTCTTACCGCCCTGATAATATGGCAATACTGGAACAGGGTAAACCTCAATGATAAAAGGTTCGCATCCCACTTCTTACTTGTAGCCCCAGGAAACATAGTATATGAAAGGCTGCTTGATTCATTTCTGGGAAAGAAAAGGAATGGAAAAAGGCAGCCAATGACGGCTGATCTGAATAAATCCCTGTTCATGCCCGATAACCTAAGGCAGGATTTTGATCTCAGGATATTCTCAAAAGAAGACTTGCAGGAAAGTACTCCATTCACGGAATCACCTTTTATCCTGATAACCAACTGGCATCAACTGATGGATACCTCACGGAAGAAAGAAATCACTCTTGCCGAGGATATAGGTATAGAAAGTATAGATGACGCAATATCGCAGCGCGTCGAGCGTTTTATGGATTTCCTGACATACAATGGCGACCTCATGGTCATCAACGACGAGGCGCACCACGTCCATAATGCCTCGGATGCGGAACAAAAAAGATGGCAGGAATCTATCGAGGAATTAAGGGAGAAAATCAAACACAACAAAAATGCCCTGTTCACGCAACTTGATTTCACCGCTACGCCTTTCACGATAAAGGGAAAGAAAAAAGAATTTTTCCCGCATGTGGTTTATGATTACGGGCTTGTCGAAGCCATGCATGCGATGCTGGTAAAACAGCTTTTCATAGAAAAAAGCAGCCTTCTTTCAAATAAAATAGAATCTCTGCCTGAATCTGAAAAATTGATGGTCACTGCCCACCGGGATGAGAGTAACAAGCCCATCGAACTCTCGGAAGTACAGAAGCATATGATAGATATCGGGCTTGCTAAGCTTGACTCTTTGCTAAATGATTTTAATAAATTCAAGATTAACAAAAAACCAGTCATGTTCGTAATGGCTGACATGAATGAAGAAGCCAACATGATTGCAGATTATATAAAGCAAAAGACTGATTCAACAGGAAGATCATACGGCGACGATTCTAAAGGTGAGCAGGTAGTGACATTGCACATCGGAAAAAAGGATTCACTATCGGATGAGGATTACGAAACCCTGCGAAATAAGGTATTCTCAAGCGATGATGCCTCAAATCCTGTGCGGGTAATCGTCAGTGTCCTTATGCTCAGGGAGGGTTTCGATGTTAAAAATGTGTGTGTTCTTGTAGTGCTTCGGCGCTCAGATTCAGACCTTCTTACAGAGCAGGTAATAGGCAGGGGGATTAGACAGATGTTCCCTGAGCCTGAATATAAAGCTGAAAAAAATGAAAACTATCAGAAAATCAAGAATAAAGAACCTCTAATCAATTCATACGACCTTCTTTTCGTAGTTGAACACCCCAAATATAATGAAATATACACACAGTTGACTGAGGCGGGTGCGGCGATCGCAAGCGGCAGTTCCATCGATATATCCCTTGATACTAAAAGCGTGCTCATAACCGTTGATGAGGAGAGAATTAAAACCCTGGATATGAGCTGGCCTGTGTCATTCGAATATAAAACCGAAGAAGCAATTGATTTTTCATATTTCAACGTTTCTGAACTACCATTTTTTGAGAAACCTTTTGAAGAAATAATGCAGACCAAAATACTGATTACAGATTTTCATCCCGATACAAAATATAGACGGGAATGGGAACTGGAAGAATCAAATTTCTCGTACAGCGTATTCCTGCGAAATGCAGTCAAAGGCATCATTGGGGGAAGTAAGAGAACAGCATGGCTTACACGTTTTGCGCCTGATATTACAGGGATAGTTGACCAGTATATATCAGATTATTTATTTGGAAGAAAAATCGATTTCAATCAGGATGAAAATTTGAGAAGGTTGAGAAATCAGCAAGTTTTTGATTTTGTTATAACTGAAGTCAGAAAAAAGCTAATGAAATTTATACAGAATGCAAAATCAAACGAAGTTATTGAAGCTGAATGGACAAAACTCTCGAACTACAAAAGTTTAAAAATCCGCATGGAACGAGCCATCCCAACTAAAAAATGCCTGTATCCACATATCGATTTTCCACCCAGAGGTGGTTTTGAGCGAAAATTTACAGAAGATGTGCTTGAGAATGATTCCTCAGTTGAATCTTATGTAAAACTCAACCAGTATGTGCATCAATTCTCTATTCCTTACATAAATTCTATGGGACATTTAGTGCCTTATTATCCGGATTTCCTAGTAAAAACCAGAGACGACATGTATATTATTGAGACAAAATCCACAAAAGATGCTAATACAGATATTGATACAAAAATAAAAGCAATTGCGGCTGTATCAAAATGTTCTCAAATGTCAAGAATAAAGAACATTCCTCTCACAAATCAGCCTCGCAACTGGAATTATGTATTGCTTCCCCAGAACATCTTTGAAGAAATGAAAGGGAATGGATTGCGAAGTATAATTGAAAGATGTGAATCAAACCTTGCCCTGTTGAAGATGAGACGAGAATAGCGATATCATGACCACCCCTGCCCTCCCCATCCTCGACAACCACATGCACCTCAACCCTGCAGGCAGGTGCCTCGATGCAGTCCGCGAATTCGCGCGCGCCGGGGGGACGCATATTGTTCTTGTCTCGCTCCCGCCGTGGTCACTTGGCATCGAGATAAACGCGCCCGATGATTACAGGCAGGTTTTTGACAAAGTCCTGAAAATCGCACGGCGCGCCGGGGAAGCGGAGAAAGTTAAGGTATTCGTGGTGCTGGGCGTCCATCCTGCAGAGTTGACAAAATATTACGGGCGCCTCGGGCTTCCGCGTAGCATAGAAATCATGAAAGGTGGACTTGAAATTGCGAGCGAATATGTCGAAAAAGGTTTTGCTATCGGATTAAAATCAGGGCGCCCGCATTATGAGGTTGAGCCCAAAATATGGGATGCCTCAAATGACATCATGCGCCACAGCTTCACGCTGGCAAAGGATGCTGGCTGCGCTGTGCAAGTGCATACCGAAAGCGCCACAGAGGAGGGGCTGGCTGAAATCGCGAGGATTGCTGGGGACGTGGGTTTGCCGCCCAGGAAAGTCGTCAAGCATTTTTCGCCGCCTATGGTGAAAATCTGTGAGAAACATGGCATTTTCCCGAGTGTCCTTGCGGCTGAGGATGCCATAGAAAAAGCCCTTTCCGAAGGGACACGTTTCATGATGGAAACCGATTACATCGACGACCTCAAAAGACCGGGTTCGGTACTCGGGCCAAAGACCGTCCCGAAAAGGACAAAACAGCTCATACCTGAATGGGGAGAGGATGTGTTCTGGAAAATACACAAAGAGAATCCTGAGAAAGTTTACGGAGTGGAAATCAATGTTTAGGCGCATCTTCTTAATCAATATGCGCTGGGGCAAGCCCCAGACCCCGTGAGGCGCCGCCTGATGGCGGGTTTACCCGATAGTTATGGTATTACTGTTATTGTCTGGTTCCCGAGAATCGGCCATTCTTCAATTGAGAATGTATATGTCCCGGCCTTGTTAAACGTGTAAGTAAAGGTCTCGGTCTGGTAGCGCATGAGTCCTGTCCTGCCTGTCCAGAGCCCTTCATTACTAATTATGGTTAGAGGAAAATCATAGCCATCATCATTTATCCATCTGACGCTATCACCGACGCGAATGGTAAAATTCAGTTTGTTAAAGTCTGCAGGAAGGTCATAAGAAGAATTCCCCCTGATTGCCCTTACCATGAAAAACCCGTAATCACTGTCAACCCAGACCCTGTACATTACGGGTTCAAGAGACGGAGTTGGAGTGGCTGTCAGCGTTGGAGTCGGCGATATGGTTGGGAAGACGGTAGGCTGAACAGTTGCGGTTGGAGTTGCAGTCGGTGTAGGAGTTCCAACCTGGGGATTGACACATCCAAGGAGAAAGAACGAAATAATTACGATGACGATAGGGATTAGTTTATTAATTTTCATACGCCACACCAATATTAATGTTAGCAGTATTCATAAATAACCTTATCGATGCCGGTGCCAAGAAAATCATTCCGTTATTTATATAGCTATCCTCTTAGAATTAAATCCACTCTATATGATGCGTGATTACCTTACACTGGATGACATCAATACAAAAGGGAAGACCGTTTTATGCAGGCTCGACCTGAATTCGCCGATGGACCCCAACGGGACGATACTTGACGACAGCAGGTTCAGGAGCCACCTTACAACCCTCAGGGAGCTTGAAGATTCAAAAGTCGTAATCTTATCGCACCAGAGCCGGCCCGGCAAGAGCGATTTCACAACCATGGAGCCCCATTCAAAAATATTATCGAAAATGATGCGCAGGAATGTGGATTATGTCGATGACATATTCGGTTCCCACGCAGTCAATTCTATAAAAAGGATGGGCAAAGGCGACATCATAATGCTTGAAAACACCCGTTTTTATTCCGAAGAATCGCTTGAACGCGCACCGAAAGAACATACAAGGACACACATGGTAAAGCGGCTTTCGCCCCTTTGCGATTTTTTTATAAACGACGCTTTTTCAGTTTCCCACAGGTCTCATCTTTCAGTCACAGGTTTTACCGAAGTATTGCCAAGCATAGCGGGAAGGGTAATGGAAAAGGAAATCGACTCCCTTAACAGAGGATTAACCTGCAACGACCGCCCATGTATATACGTGCTTGGCGGCACGAAAGTCGATGATTCCATCAAAGTCACGAAAAACGTACTTGAGCGGGGATGCGCTGACAGGGTGCTGGTAACCGGCGTGGTGGCAAATGTATTTCTTGCGGCGTCAGGGGTGAAAATAGGAAGCTCGAATATGAATTTTATTGATAAACAGGGTTATTTGCCGCAGGTAGAGATAGCCCGGGAGCTCCTTTCACGTTTTAAGAAAAATATCGGGATGCCGGTGGATGTTGCGCTTAATAAAAATGATGAGCGTGTGGAAGAAAAAGTGCACAACCTGAACACGGAATTGCCCATTCATGACATAGGCATCGAAACGATGGTCAAATTCTCAGAGGAAATAAGCAGCGCCAGGACAGTTGTAATGAACGGCCCGGCCGGGGTTTTTGAGAAAGATGCTTTCGGCCTCGGAACCCAGGAACTCATAAAAGCCGGAGCAAAATCGGGATTCTCGGTAATAGGGGGTGGTCACATTGCTGCAGCCGCCGAACAGATGGGGATTTCAAGTAAATTCTCTCATGTGAGCACGGGCGGAGGCGCTTGCATCGATTTCTTAGCAGGTGAAAAACTGCCCGGCATTGAGGCATTAAAGGATGCTGCAAGGAAATCCAGGAAAAAATAGCGCGACGGGTTTTGATTTCACAGGTAGTATGACGCTGCTTGTGAAAGACGTTGTTAACACCCATCCATTTTTTTGCCACATAGGACCTGATAATGTCCTCGTTGCAATATCCCCGTCCAATGGAAGAAGTAACGGCGTTGTTGCAAAACTAAGACCCATGAGATTTGAAAATGGCGCTAAAACACGGATTGCCCGCGGAATAGAATATATCGCTCCAGAGGTCAATATTAACGGAAACAATATCCTCTACATCGTATATTTCCATCTGCCGCGGTTCCTGAATCACGGCAACCACAGGACAAAACTTTCCACGGTATTGCACGAACTTCATCACATATCCCCTTTATTTAACGGCGATATAAGGCGATTCCAGGGCAAAAATTACGCACACGGAAGTTCAAGAAAAAAATATGACGCGCTAATCGATATTTATACCGATGAATATATCAAATCAACCGCTCATCCCGAATTGAGCGGGTTTTTAAAATACAAGTATTCCGAATTGAGGCGCAGGTACGGCGCCATCTACGGCGATATGATCCGCATCCCCCGTTCCAGAACCGTGAATATCCGAAACATTTAACCTTGAAAGATAATATTACGTCCTCAGAATGAAAAAGTTGCGGATATTTGTTCCAATAATCATCGGCATATTAATTATTACCTTAATTTTAACCCAAATTGATTTAGGCAAAGTACTCTCGGCTCTCAAAAAAACTAATTTAACATATCTTATTTTAGCCTGCCTGTCTTATCTCTGCTTAGACTTTGTTCTCGCTTCCCGTTTATTCTATTTACTCAAAAAAATTGGATATCATATAAATTACTCATCTGTATTCTTTTCCCACATTGGAGGAATGATTGTCGGTGACATCACACCCGGAAGGAGTGGATATTTTTTAACACCGTCAATCCTTAAAAAAAATGCAGGAACAAGAGTAACCGACGGAATGGCATGCATTTTTGCACCCCAAGCTATTGAATTTATTCTCAAAGTTGGTGGGGCGGTCGCTGCAATTTTCTATATCTCCAGACTTTCAAGTATCAATAAGGATTTGCTTACGTCTGCCTGGCTTGGCATTATTTTCTTACTGGTTGTGGGGATTGTTATGCTGATTATTTCATGGCAAAAGGAAAGTGTGACGTTTAAATTTTTTCAAAGGCTGCCTTTTTTCAATAAATTCGCAGAAAACCTTTCTTCTTTCAAGGAACGAAGTATCCAGGTTAAAGGCAGCATTAATGCCATTTTAATATTATATATGATTGGCTGGTTTTTTTCAGCCCTGCAGTGGTATTATCTTGGTAAAGCCCTGGGGATTCCACTCTCTTTTTTTGATTTCTTTTTACTTCATCCGCTGATCACAATATTGATGTTCGTGCCGATATCGCCGGCAGGTCTTGGAATAATGGAAGTAGGAGGTATCGGAATCTTTTTATTATTAAAAATTGCTCCGGAATCCGCATTAGCCTTTTTTATTTTAGTGCGGGTCAGCATATTGTTGGTTGACATAATAGGTTTAAGAACTGTTGTAGCCGCATCCAGGGAAATTGTATGAAATCGAGAGATAATTTAATTATCCTTTATTTGAAATATAACATTGATGATGCCGCAAAAAGTCACAAAAGTACTCCTGTTCCTAAAGAATATGGTTTACGAGAGCACAAGCCCGATGGAAATATTACGCTTTGCAAAATATTACCGCAAGAAAGGCCTTGATGTGGTCGTTGTTCTCTGGGGCCCGATGGGTGTCATTCTTGCGAAAAAAGGAAAGCGTGGCTCGCCGCCGTATGATGAACGGGTTCGCGAGTGTATTGATATGGGGGTTAAATTCAAATGCTGCGAACTGGCGTCTTCCATGATAGGTTTTGACACCGATGAACTGATTGAAGGCGTTGAAATGATACATTCCTTTGAGGTGGCTGACCTGATGCTTGAGTACTGCGAAGAAGGGCAGCTTGTAATAACACTTTGAGCAAGCCTTTTTAATTAACAGGTTCATTTACCACTCCCTATGGACAGGGAACTCCTTCTTAAACTCAAAAACGGGGAGACAAGTTTTCACGAGATTGGAAAATCACTTGACGTCAACACGGCAATCGAACTCCGGCGGGCTCTTGTTTCCGAATTAACCGGAACTCAATTCAGGCATATCCACAATTTTTCATTTGACATTGAAAACGTAACAAAGCGCAATATCGAGAACATGATTGGCGCTGTGCAGGTTCCGCTTGGCGTGGCAGGGCCTCTCCGCATTAACGGCGAATATGCAAATGGCGATTTCTATATCCCTCTTGCCACCACGGAGGGCGCGCTCGTGGCAAGCGCAGACAGGGGAAGTTCGGCCGTCACAGCCTGCGGCGGAGCGAATGTTCGGATTTTCCAAGATGAAATGACAAGGGCGCCTGTTTTCAGGGCACAGGACATAATAAGCGCGAAAAAACTTGTGGACTGGGTAAATGCGAATTTCAAACGCTTAAAAGATAGAGCAGAAGAAACAACGAAGTTCGGCGAGCTTCTTTCTGTGAAAGCATTTGTTGCAGGCAGGAACGTGTTCCTGCGATTTTCCTATGACACCAAGGACGCCATGGGAATGAACATGGTCACGATTGCTACCGATGCCGCGGTTGACCTGGTTCTTGAGGCAAATGATGTGGAACTTGTAGCATTATCGGGCAATATGTGTACAGACAAGAAACCAGCAGCCATAAACGTTATTGAGGGCAGGGGGAAAACAGTCTCTGCTGATGTTATGCTTGGAAGAGAGGTAATAAGTGGGAAACTTAAAACAACTCCTGAAAGAATGGCAGAGGTAAATTACAGGAAAAACCTTATCGGTTCAGCCCGCGCCGGGTCGCTCGGGTTCAATGCGCATGCGGCAAACATCGCGGCAGCGCTTTTCATCGCCTGCGGACAGGATGCTGCGCATGTCGTAGAGGCAAGTAATGCCATGACCACGATGGAAATCACAGAAGAAGGACTTTACTGCTCGGTCACACTACCTTCGCTCCCAGTGGGGACGATTGGCGGCGGCACCCGAATCGGTACGCAGCAGGAGTGCCTGAACATGTTCGGGGTAGCGGGAGCCGGAAATCCACCGGGCTCAAACGCAAAGAAATTTGCCGAGATTGCAGCAGCGGCAGTACTTGCAGGAGAGATTTCACTCATCGCCGCCCTCGCCGCGCGTCACCTGGCAAAGGCGCATGCAGAGCTGGGGAGATAGAAGTCATTCAGATGATGAAACCTGCACTGAATTCATGCATCAGTGAGTATGTACTGAGCTTTTATTCCAGGACAAGAATTATAAGTGTACATGCACATACATGGATAATATGACGACCAAAACCATAACAATTACACTGGATGCCTATAAGAGATTACGCGCAAAAAAAACCTCCAATGAAAGCTTCACGGACATCATATTGAAGCTGACCAGAAGAAAGAACACGCTTGACTATTTGCGCTCCCTGAAACCCAGCGCCGAACTTGCGGATAATATTGAAAAAGCAATGCGCGAAACAAGAAAAGCAAAATTAAGGAAAGTTGGTTTTCAATGACCTGCCTCGACACCGATTTCATAATAGACCTGCTGCGCCGGAAATCTGAAGCTGAGAGGAAATTGGAAGACCTCACAGCAGAAGGGGATAAATTGACTACGACGCCCCTTAACGCTTCCGAACTCTACAAAGGTGCATATAACTCATCCCGCCCTATCGAAGAAGCTAAAAAAGTCAGGCATCTGCTTGATACTCTTGATATCCTGGAATTTTCGAGCGCAGCAAGTGAAACTTTTGGAAAACTTTCGATTGAACTCCAAAGAAAAGGAAATGATATTGGGGATTTTGACCTTCTGATAGCAAGTATTGCCCTTACTCATGGTGAGCCGCTGCTCACAAAAAACGCAAAGCATTTTTCTAAAGTTCCAGGGCTGGCAGTAGAGAGTTACTGAAGAAGTGTCACAGTAAATTCAAGCTCTTTCCCGGCTCTCAATACCCTGACCTTGACAGTATCGCCTTGCTTTTTATCGAAAATGGAAATTCTCAAATCGTCTATAGTCTCAATCTTCCAGCCATCAATGGTGATAAAGGTGTCATTTGCTTTGAGCCCTGCTTTCTCTGCAGCGCTATCACTTTCAACATTCGTGATTATAACCCTGCCGCCTGATTCAGAAGGGAAAATCCCAAGCTGCATGGTCGGGAGCGGCGACTGGGATTTCGGGAAAAGCACAAAATTCCCGATATTTTCATCAATGCTGTCGGGATTTTGTATCAACGTTGCATAATCTTTACCATCCAGTCTATATGCCCGTTTCGGGATGCCTGAATCGTACATGATATGCCCGGCACCCGCAAGTACAACCATGCGGTAATCCGGGTTCTGTTTCAGGAAATCATCCACCGAGTGAGCCATGGTTTCATCCCATAGTATCTGGGATTGGTAGAAATAGTTAAAATTGTCAAATCCCTGGTTTCCGTGCTGGTCGAAAATCTCCTTGAGCCTGTTTCTGTAAACCACATCAGACATATCCATGTCTCTGGGGATTTCTTTCTTCGCCTCATCAGTGAGGATGTCAAGACCTCCCTTTGAAACATTGTCAATTATCTCTGACCGGAGATTCAGGGCAACGATAGGGATTTTCTTTGCTCTTGCAAACTCGATGATTTCCCTGTAAAGATTATAATCATATCCCCATCTCTTGAAATATTCCGTATTCTTTAAAAATTCCTTCTCGGTTATGTTCCCGGCAATATAATCATCAATTACCTTCTGGAAAGGTTTCTGGAACATCTCCATTCCTATTGCAAACTTGCTCCCATTATCTGCTATATTCATTATAACCGAAAGCTGCACCTTATGGTCTTCGTAATTGGTGTGGGTTTCAGCGACATAGATAATTGTCTTATTAGAAATATTGTGAATGATATCATCGAACTTGATTGTCTTTTGGGGCTGGATGCCAGGCACAGGCTCATCCAGGCTGACCCTTATTCCCTGTTCGGTTTCATCAGTCCTGTTTTCTACATTTTTACCTTTTTCAAATCTTATGAAAGAATACTGGCCGTAGTGGACTATCTTTCCAGAAGCGAGGTCAACCTCGTCCTTTGAATCGCCATAAGCAATAGCTACCACCTTCGATGTATTAAGGGGATTATCTGCTACTGCAAGGCTGAATCCGGGAGCCGGCTTTTTCCATCCGCCGAAGAGCCTTTTAATAACCGGACTATCATAACCCAACACGAGAAGGGATGATGTTGTTATATTTTCATCATTGATTTCTTTTTCCTTAATTGGAATAAATCCCTCACTTTCGAAAATATTGGCCAGAGCCTCATATTTTCCCGTATCATTTTCAGGAATAACAATGAGCCTTTTTTCATCTCCAAGAAGCCTTGCTATAACAGGCGGGTATTCATTTTCCGGGAGACTGCGCATCAAATCGTAGCCTCCATCGAGAACCAGCTCTCTCGGTGTCCCGTTTGAAGGAATCTCGAAGGTCTCATTTTCCTTGCTTATTTCCAATGTTTTTGTGAGCTCGCCTTTGTCTGTAATTATCTTGACTGAAAGATTAAACTCATACGGCTCACCTTGCTGAACGATTTTGAAAGATGTTGTCGGGACACCGTTTAAGACATCCACTCTCTGGTCTTGCACATCGATTGATATTACACCTTTCCTGTAGAGCCACTGGTTGAAAAACCGCCCGAGGTTCCTGCCCGAAGCATTTTCAAAAGCCATTCTTACATCATCCCAGGTTGCTTCCTGGAATGCCTTTTCTTTGATAAGCCCTCTCAATCCCCTGTAGAATGCATCGTCCCCTATCTCATTATTCAGCATGTTGAATAACATTGTCCCTTTTCCATAGCCGATTGCCTCGGATGCGAAGTCAGTCCTCTGGTAGAAATCCGCAAGCTGGGCCTCTTTATCTGGTTTTACATAACTCTGGTAGCCGGTGAGGAGTTTCTTCCTGTACTGCGCGCCCTCGCCTTTTTGCTTTTCAAAAAACTGGTCGGCCTGGTAAGTGGTAAGTCCCTCTATCCAGTTTCCCTTTTCGAAATCATCGTAAACATAATTCCCAAACCACTGGTGCAATATCTCGTGACCAAGGGATGTGTTGACAATGAACGGGAGGCGCATCACGTCTCCGCCCAGGAGGGTGAACGTGGGCATTGAATATCCTGTGGGAAGTACGTTCTCCACAACGGAAAACCGCTTGTAGGGATAAGTGCCTATGAGTTTCCCGTACATCTCCAGGTATTTCTTCGTATATTCAAGGTAAGTATCTGCACGCTGGATATCATCAAAATACCCGATAATGTCAACCGATAGGTCTTGCGGGAAAAAATATACATAAATGTCCGTACCATTGAAGCTCTCCTTCCGTATCATATATTTGCCCGCAGCAAGGTTTATTCCATTCAGGGGATGCGGAAAGTTGAAAGAATACTCCATACCCTTCGGTGTATTCACAGAAGTAATCTCATCTGCCTCTGAGATTGCAGTAAAACCTTCAGGAAGGAGTGCGGACAGATGGTAATATGCCCTGCCTTCTATATGCGGATACCACATGCCAGTAAGGGATATTCCGTCCTCGCTGATTATATCATTTGAGACTACACCTGCATTTTCAGGATTCTGGGTTCCCGTTACTTCCCCAAACTTGCCAGCAAAAGATATTTCAAGCGTGCCTTTGCCTTTTACTTTAAATATACCGTCTTTAATCTCGGGTGAAAGAGGCGATCCGTTTAGCTTCACAGAAGAAATCATGAGGTCACCTGTGGAAATATTCATCTCCATGTTTTCAGGAATGGTAATCGTTGAGACGCCATTCAGGAGATTTTCCGGAATGTCGAATGAGACCGAAATGTTGTAAATCGGAAGGGTTTCTCCCGCCGCAGCAGTGGATGTAAAAGCGCATACGAGAAGAGCCAGAACTATTATGAGCTTCATTTTACCCCCATTAGATTTCCCTGATTGTTAACAATCAACAATATGAAATCATCCTGTCATCAAATAAAGTTTTGTCCGGCACAACCCCAAAATTCAAATTCACAGATCAACATACTTCACTACTATGACAAATATTACAAACACTCATACAAAATATCAAATTCCGGCCTACGTTGCAGGTAAGGAAAATAATCGCGCTGGAATCATTCTCATTCACGAAGTATGGGGGCTTAATAAAAATATCAGAAGCCTCACCGACCGCTTAGCAGCACAGGGGTATCTCGTGCTCGCACCAGATCTTATTTCCCATACCGGAATCACGGAAAAAATAGACCAGTCCATTCTGGCCGAGGCTGCCAATCCTGCTACCCGCGATGAAGCACAAAAGAAAATGCGTGCAGTCATGACTCCAATCAGGTCGGAAGAATTCGGAAGGGAAACCATCGAACGGCTGAAGATTTGTTTCGATTGTTTAAGGCAGGAATATAACCTTCCGAAAATTGCAGTTATGGGATTTTGTTTTGGCGGTACCTATAGCTACAGCCTGGCAATCAATGAACCGGAGCTTGCTGCAGCTCTTGCGTTTTATGGCCATGCCCCGGAAAAAGAAAAAGAAATTGCCAAAATCTCATGCCCGATTATGGCATTTTACGGTGAAAAGGATACTGCTTTAGTGCAGGATTTGCAGCGCCTTCAAAATTCTATGAAAAAATTCAAGAAAGATTTCCGGTTCAAAGTATATCCCAATACCGGCCATGCATTTATGAACGATACGAACCCGACAACGTACAATAAAGAGGCAGCAGACGATGCGTGGAAAGAGGCGTTACAGTTTTTAAAGGCACATGTTAGAAGCACGTAGTCATTTTAACCTTAAGCGATTGTTCTCTTCAAGGCGCAATAACGCCATTGATTAAATGCATAACTGTAGTTTCTTTGGGTACAACCGTGTTTGAAGCACATTTTACGCAACTGTTTCTTAGTTGGCAAGTCCGTTTTATTTTTTTACAATATTCACCTATCATATTTTTTTAACCTGCATCGAAGGGATTGTCATTTTAATTTGGACGTAAAGACTTAGTTATTGCAAGGAAGTGTATATAAAAGCATATGTTCGAAACACTCATCGGAACTGGAAATTGATTTAGGAGAGAAAAATTATACTGTTATTGCTGAAAAAGACATTATGCCATTATTGGCAACTTTTAGTGATGTGCAAGAAATTAGAGTAAAAAAAGAGAAACAGTTACAATTCAACTATCTCCAAATAAATTGAAACCCATTGGTTTAAACATTACATAGTAGATAAACAAATATATGCAGAATAATTAAAAGTTGTTGACTTTAAATGAAAAAAAGTTTATTTCGAGAGAGAAGTTCCGACCCGGTGTATGCAACCCTCGACGATTGGATTCTACATGAAGCGATTCCGTTCTCCATCGATTTATCCAAAACTTTCAACGCCTCCATCGACAAGGTCATCGCCTCACTTGACGATTCAGTGGAGTTGCTTGGCTTTGGAGAAGCACTCCACGGCGGCGAGGACATTCTAATACTGCGCAACAGGCTCTTCCAGCGCCTGGTGGAGGCGCATGGCTACAGCGCCATTGCCATCGAGAGCAGTTTCCCCCGGGCGCGCGTAGTGAACGAGTACGTGGCCGGTCGCGGCCCGGCATCGTATGAGGCTGTTAAGGAAACCGGATTTAGCCACGGCTTCGGCCGGCTCGACGCAAACCGAGAGCTTGTGGAGTGGATGAGGGCGTTCAACGCCAATCCTTCCCATCAGGTCAAACTCCAATTCTACGGCTTCGATAGTCCGACTGAAATGATCGGCAGCGATAGTCCGCGCCAACTCCTGAATTTTGTCCTTGATTATCTCGACTCAATCGATCGTGTTAGCGCCCAAGAGCATCGCCAGCGCATCGAAAAGCTTCTTGGACAGGACTCAGATTGGGAGAACCCCGCTGCATCGTTTGACCCGACGAAGTCGGTAGGCCACTCCCCCGCCGCAACGGCACTCCGGATTGAGACGGAAGAGCTGATTACAGAACTGCGCTTACGCCGTCCCGAATTGGTGGCGAAGAGCGACGAAAGCCGCTATCTGGAAGCCGCGCAGTATGCAACGGTCGCACGGCAGTTACTGAACTATCATGCAGCGCTCGCGCGAACGTCGAGCAAACGGCTTGTCGAGCTTCTCGGCATTCGCGACCTGTTGATGGCGGATAACCTGGCGTACATGGTGTCCCGTGAGCGTGGCCGGGGGAAAGTGCTGGCCTTTGCTCACAACAGCCATCTGCAGCGCGGAAAGGCACAATGGCAATTAGGCGCTGACCTGCTGGCATGGTGGCCGGCGAGATCGCACCTCTATGAGATGTTCGGCTCGCGCTATGCTGTCATCGGTTCGGCAGTGGGCGAATCTCCCGCCAATGGCATCGGCCAGCCCGAAGCCGGCACTCTTGAGTCGCGGCTGACTGCTGTGCAGGGGCCGGCGCGGCTAATTCCGACCCATAGAGGCCAGGGACTGCCAACCTCGGAAATTGCAGCTCTTCCGACTCGCTCGGGCAGCATGAAGAACACGACCTACTTTCCACTGACCTCTCGAAGCTTCACCGATTTTGACTGGCTGGCGGTCCTGGATTCAACAGCATACAGCCGCGGTGGGCCGCCGCTGCAATAATGGGACGTTAAAGCCAACCGAAGTGTTAAAATATCTACAAACCAGAACTTACATAAGGAGAAATCTATGAAAAAATCATTAGGTGCAAAAACTCTAATTTATCCTCTCCCGGTCTGGGTCGTTGGAACGTATGACAAAGAAAGAAAGCCGAATGTGGCGACTATAGCCTGGGGCGGGATTTGCTGCTCCGACCCGCCGTGTGTAGCCATCTCTCTTCGGAAAGCGACATATTCGTACGGGAATATCGTTGAGCGAAAAGCTTTCACTGTAAATGTTCCCTCCGAAAAATACGTCAGGGAAGCGGATTATTTCGGTACTGTCTCAGGCAGAAACGTGGACAAGTTCACCGAATCCGGGCTTACCAGCGTGAAGAGCGATATAGTGGATGCGCCGTACGTAAAGGAATTTCCTGTTATTCTTGAGTGCAAACTTATACGCACCATCGAAATAGGGCTGCATACGGAGTTTATTGGGGAGATCATGGATGTCAAGGCAGATGAGGCGTTGATGGAAAAAGGGGTTCTTGATATTGAAAAATTAAAACCTGTAATATTCGCTCCTGATACTGCGAGCTATTACGGAGTTGGCAAAAATATTGGCAAGGCGTTTTCCATCGGAAAGAAGAAATAACAAAGAAAATCAAAAATCCATAAATTTTTTCGCCCTTGCGGTAGTCGAGAATCTTTCAAACATATTCTTGTGAACACTTTGTGGTGTGCGATTTTATACACCAGAGAACCGCAAAGGTAATTTAGAGACTTTTTATTATCTTCTGGTTTGAAAAACCACAGAGAGCACAGAGCACACAGAGAAAAGTGGCAACGCTCTGTGCTCTCTGTGTACTCTGTGATCGATTATCCTAGAAGGGATGAACGGTCAGTTTTCCTTCATCTTCAAAACAACCTTACCTCTGGGATGCCCGGTTTGCAGGAACTCAAGCGCCTCCCTTGCCTGATCAAGAGAAAATATCTTATCAACATGCACTTTGATAACGCGTTTCTCTGCAAGTTCAGCCACCCTTGATAATCGTTCGCTGTTCACCTGCGTGAATTGTCCTATGGCATTAACACCAAATTGTTTCATGAGGGCGGCATTGGGCTGCTCTAACATGGAAACTATTATGCCGCCTTTCTTGAGTACTTTGAACGATTTTTCGTACGTGTCGCCCCCCACAGTGTCAAATACCGCGTCATAGTTGTGTAAGAGGTCATCAAATGACTGGTTTTTATAATCTATAGCTTCATCTGCTCCCAGTTCCCTGGCATACTGCAAATCTCTCGCGCCCACCGTTGTAGCTACATATGCTCCCAGATTCTTGGCGAGCTGGATGGCGACTGTCCCGATACCGCCTGCGCCTCCGTGGATGAGAATCTTTTTTCCCCTGGAGAGCCCGATATGATCCACAAGCGCCTGCCATGCGCTTACTCCTGTAAGGGGTAAAGCTGCGGCTTCAACATGACCGATATTCTTTGGTTTTCGCGCCGTGACTTTTATATCTGTTGAAACAATTTCCGCAAATGACCCTGACCCGCCTCTTAAAGTGCCAGCCTGTCCGTAAACCTCATAGCCTTTCCTGAACCCTGGAACCCCAGCACCGACTTCCACTACTACGCCTGAAAAATCCCCGCCCAGTGTGGCAGGGAATTTCAATGGCAACACCTGCGCCATGTACCCTTCGCGGATTTTCCAATCGACTGGATTAACCCCGGCTGCATGTACCTCGACGAGAAGATGTCCTTCCGATACAGACGGTTTCGGTGCATTATTATTGATCTCGACAACCTCGCTGCCACCGTATTTTTTAATTTGTGCCGCTTTCATGTTCCCCCCTTAATCAGGACATTTTGGCAAATGCCGCCTTCGAACCTTCCTCTATCTCCTCGTCGGAAAGATCCTTTATATGCTTAGCAACCATCCACCTGTGACCGAATGGGTCCACCAGACCGCCGGCGCGGTCGCCCCAGAACGCATCCATCAATGGCATGGTTACTGTGGCGACATTGGAAACTGCCATGTTAAAGACATCATCGACGTCCTCGACGTACATGAAAATGCTGGCGCTTGTGCCGCCGCCTGGCGATTGCGGCGAGACGACGTTCATGCCCGGGAACTCATCAGACAACATCAATATCGAATCACCTATCTCAAGTTCAGCATGGCCGATGGTTTTACCATCAGGGCCGTAAAAGATCCTGCGGACCTTTGCACCAAATGCCTTCTTGTAAACTCAATTGCCTGCGCTGCATCACGCACAACGAGACTTGTTGTGAGCGTATGGAAACCTTCCGGAATGGCTTTAACTTTTCCTTTCATTTTGACCTCCTGTACTTCCCTGGATTAAAGGTTGATTCTTATCCTATAAAATTGTTTAGGTACCGCAGACCGAATCTCAAAATATTGAAAAAAAAAGCTGGAAATTCAGGATTCCCAATACATCTGCTTCAAAATCACTCTCAACCTGCTGCATGGTTCCATTATCACAATTTTTTATCCTCCAAGGGCTATGACAACGGCCGTTATTGAAATGCCCACGCTCATCATAATAACACCTGTCCTGAACTTGTTTCTTCCCACATATCCTCCCCACCTGTAACCGATGGCAAAGAGCATGACAAGACCGATAATGCGGGAGAGTCTCAATGCCCAGACACCATCAAGAAACATGAACGGGAGGAGAAGAGGTATCCCTGATACGAAAACAAGTGTGCCGGCGGCGATCCCACCAAGGATATCTTCTCTTGTCGCTCGAGTATGATTCTCGACTGGCTTGAGGCGAATCAGAATGTGTTGTGCTACTTCATGTCTCTCGCGTTCACCCAGGGTATCCACGATAGTACCTTGAAGTTCTTCTTTTACCTTCATGAGGTCGCATCCTTCCCCTGTGCATGTAGATGTCTCCTGCACAGACAGTGCAATTCTCCCTCTCTCAAGCAGGTTGCTGTAGACATATATTATGCCATCCACTATACCCCATGCAATGCATGCGCCTATCCCGGCGCTTATAATTGCTATTCTTGAGCCGGTCTCAAGCCCGACAGTACCCGTAATAGCGAGCACCATAATCAGCCCGAAAAGTATTTCGGAATGGCGGTCTGAAGGCGAAAGGAGAGAGCGAAATTTCATCATATGAGCTATCGCATCCAGAATACCACAGGTTCGCGCTTTTCAGGAACCAGAGGAATTGTCTTTGGATACCCGAAGATTAGTGGCGCCACGAGCTTGTAATTAGGAGGTATCTTTAGTTCTGCCATGATTTCTTCACTCTGCTGGATTACTGAAGCGCCTCCTATCCAGCAACTTCCGATACCCAATGAATGAGCTGCCAGCATCATATTCTCCGCGCACATTGAGCAATCATAATCGGTAAGGGCGTTGTTTTTGCTTCCGATAACAAGGATAAGAAGAGGCGCATTGTAAAATAGGTTAAAATTCTTATCCTGCAATCGTTTAAGAAAATTTATCGCTCCTGCATCCTTCCGTCCCTCAAGGTTTTTTGCCAGAATTGGTCTTGCGTATTCTGAGAGTTTATTCAGCATCTCCTTATTCTGGACAACTATGAAACGCCATGGCTGAAGATTAAGCCCTGTGGGTGCGTACCTGCCAGCATCAATGACCTTGTTGATAGTATCTTCTGATAACGGTGTATCAAGATAATCCCTTGTACTGCGCCGGGTTTTTATATTGACTATTACTGGATTTTCT
>CABMII010000096.1 GCA_902386255.1 uncultured archaeon | reverse complement strand
TTTCAGATTGTTTTCCCTTAACCAGGTTCTTGCCTGTTCCCTTGTGAATAATTTTGCCATGTTGTCTCAACTCCTATAATATTTGCTCTACATTATAGAAGTTTCAACAAAATCGGTTACACTCCCACTCCTTCACCCTCGATCCGCCCGCAGGCAGGAACATCGCAATCTTATCGGGTGAAGCGATCGTCTTGATAAGTTTCATGTCCTTGAATTTTTCATTCAGCATCCTGTAAATCTTCTTTGACAGGTCATTCTGCTCAAACTCTCCCGGTTCTATTTCCATGACGAACTGCGCCCTGTTTTTTACTGCGCTCAAAGGTCCTCCGATCAGCCTTTTTTCCTCATTGAGAACAAGACCCAGCGCCGTCCCTAGCATAACATCTTTGTAATAATTACGTTTTCCCCGGATGACAAACGCTCCTTTTGCAACATACTCCCCGGATTCAGGCGTCTTTGAAACCTGCTCGGGCAGAACCCAATAGCTGTCCCCGCTCGCCTGTCTGGATTTCCATATTCCTGAATAAGATACCGTGAACTGCGCCGCCTCCAGAAGCGTAGTTTCGGGGACCTCTTTTCCTTCCGTCTTTATAACGACAGATGGAGAACCTGATACGTGGGCGTGGAAGAAAATATCCCGTTTCTCAAGATATTTCTTCACTATATCCTCGTTGCTTTCTGCATCGCGCCCACCTATAACGAGGAAACCATCAGACGAGATGAACCATCGGAAACGTGCATACCATTTTTCCTTTGTTTTTTCAGGTTTTTTCCTTTCCCGGGGCGCCTCTTCCTTTTCTGATAATTTCTTTGTACCCTCTATAGCAGTAAGTGCGCCTTTTATCTTAGAGGCCAGTTTTTTTGATTTATCGTAATAGACCTGTGAATTCTGGGGCACTGAAAGCCTGATATCCAGGTCCACATCTTCATTATCTAGTGTTACGGTGATTATCCCCCTGCCTGTATCGATAGATTTTATCGCCTTTGCTTCAGGCTTATCCGAAGTTTTTAATTTGCTCTTTATCTCGTCCCATGAATATCCCTTATCCCTGGCATCCCTTATCGTTTTAAGAATCCCGTCGCACATCTGGTAGTGCGCATATACCAATTCACCCTTTCGTACCAGTTTTCCTTCCTCGTTCCTGAATTTTTCAAGCGCCATCATCTGTTTCTGCATGCGGTACTCATACAGCCCCGGTTTTTCGGCTTTTCCCTCTTCCTTTTTTTCCTCTTTTAATTCACCTTTTTTCCCGGGTTCCGGGCTGAAATATTCATCAAGCGCATCATTAAAAGTGCCAGAATATTTCTTGTCGTTCTTTTCATATTGCGATAACTCAAAAGGCAGCACGTCAATCGGTTTTCCGTCTTTTAATACAATATGGGGTTTCAGGTCGGCGAGAAGAGGTATGAATACCTCAGCGAGCGCTTTTTGCACTGCCGCAACATCACTAAATTGCTTCGCAGGCGTGTTCTTGTCAATACCGGCGCGCAGGCAGAGTTCCTCTGCATACTGCCCTCCCATGTTCATCCTTGTCGCAAGCGTCCTGACAATATCAGAATCCGAATGTGAGAACATTTCCTTTAGCTCACCCTCCGTGGCGGAAACAGGGGAAAGCTGCGGCGCCGGAAGCTCATAAGGTTCACCGCCCCTGACTTTCCTGTCCCTGAAACTGATGGATTTAAGCGGCAGGATAATCTTTTTTTCAGCATCAAGAAGCACAATATTACCTCTTGAGAAAAGCTCGATAAGAAGAATCGTCTTATCCTCTCCGCGCTGGATATGCATCTCGATTATCCTATCAAAATCATATTGAGAAATATCGGTAATCCTGCCTCCGGTCAGGTGTTTGCGAAGCAGCATCGGGAAAGACTGCGGGAACTTCGGGGCGATTTCAGGATTTTTCGTAAGGTGAAGGCGCCTTCCGGCTTCGATTATAAGATTTGTCCTTCCTTCCTTGAAAATATGAAGCCCTATCCTGATTTCATCTGCTGAATGCTGGTATATTTTTGCAATTTTGGCATCCAGGAGGCGGGGGCGCAGTTCCTTGATAATCGCTGCAACGTCCACGCTTGACATTTCCTGTTTCATGGAGGGGTTATATGGTGCACGAGTTAATTTAAGTTATCCAATAAAATTTGCTGCTTTTACATAATTTTTTTCATCATATTCGTTAAACCCATGCGCTGGAAACGCCATATTTTCAATCATAACAGTATATCAGTTGCATATTAGAAAGTTTTAAATAGTTGTATATATCTAACATAATGTTATATATAACTAACATTTAGAGGTTTGATAGAATGGAAATGACAAAAGTAAATAAACAACGATTGATTTTCGGGCCAATACTATTGCTTGTAGCAGTTGTTCTTTTAATATTTTGGAAGAACCCGCCCGATATCATCATAACTGTGCTTATGTCAGTTGGCTTAGCAACCACAATAACTGGCATTTATTCACATAGCAAATATGGTGTTCAAGCGGAATTTGATGAAAGAACGCGAAAAATAAGTGCAGCTGCTGTAAAATATTCATGGTTTATAACACTCACATTTGTCGGTGTTTTAGGTTTTTTAGATTACTTCAGTCCGCTTGAAATGACCGTAAAGAAGGTGCTCAGTACTGTAATTCTCGTGATGATTGGAACAATGATAGTGTTCTATGTTTATTTTGCAAGAAAAGGTGATGTCGAATCCCCCAATCAATTGGTTTCCACACTGGGACAGGACATCTTACTTCGCAATAAAAGGTGATATCGAATGAACAACTTCCTCAGAAAAGGGTGGTATTTGGTTCTCGTTCTCACGTTTGTGTCAATAGCAATTGCAATAATCCAAAAAATTTCAGGAGGAGCTCCGGTATTTTTTGGTGATAACGTAATTGTCGAGACTATTTTCTGGTTGGATGGTATCATAACTGCATGGCTTTTTTTGTCAATGCCAAGAACAGGAGTTGTGGGCGATGAACGAACCAAAAGAGCACTCGAAAAAGCGAGCTTATACGCATTTCTGATTCTTGTGGGATGTTTGATTCTATTGAGTGGAGCATACATTTTGGGTGGGATAAACAGTTTCTTGCTGGCAATCAAGGATTCCCCCTGGACGCCGATAATTGTCGCACATATCGGAATATATTCGTGGGCTATATTGGTCTACTATTTTGTTAAAAAGGGTGACGTGTAATGAAATTCAGGAAAGACAGGGATATCATAAAATTTATTGGAATCAGCCTGGGCGCCATTCTGGCAGGAATAATTATTTTTTTGTTTATTGAACCTGTTAGGGCTATCGGATTACTTTTATTTTTGGGTGGAATGATAGGATTAACTGCCGGTATTATTGCAGCAACCAAATCTAAAGAAGATTTAATAGAAGATGAAAGGTCCGTGAGAATCCGCGATAAAGCCGGGTATTCAGCGTTTATTGCAACGCTGCTGATTGCAGCAATAATCCCGCTTCTCAGATTGCTGAAGTTATCCCCAATATTAACTCCTTCAAGAGAATTAGCTGAAGGTGTTCAGGATATTTGGATTATCGGGCTCTGGATTTTCATTGTGCTAAGGTGGTACTGCAATAAAAAAGGTGATATGATATGAATAATAAGAATAATAAAAAAATGCTATTGATGAGTAAGATTACCATAACGCTAAGCGTATTTTTACTCTTATTCGGTTCTTTTGTGATGCTTCAAAACATTCATGAAGGGAGGTTGTATTACGAGAAAGGTGCGCTTGGCAGCTTTCTCCTCGGCTTGACTCTATTGATAAGCGCGTATATGAATATCAAAAGGTTTAAAGCAGAATCAGAAGGAAAAACAATAGCTGACGAACGGTCTTTGTGGGTCGGCGAGAAGGCCGGATTTGTTGCATTTTTACTGCTTATTGCATGCTTGATGGTTTCCGGCCTGGCCAATAGCATCTTTAATTTAAGGCTGGAATATACGAGCACGGTTTATGTGATTTCGGTTGCCGGCGCGTTTTCGTTGTTAATTATTGGGCTTTATATTGATAAAAAGGGTGACGTGTAATGAAAACCAAAGACATTTTATATCGCAATTTGTTTATAGGCATATTTTTTATCTTGGGGGGTATGCTTTGGCTTTCATTGTATTATGAGAACCTTTTAGGCAAACTGCTCAGCGGGTTTTTCATAATTTTTGGGATTTTTATCTCGATTAATAGCTACCGAAAGTGGAAGAGAGGGGAGGAATTAGAGGCTCCCACCGACGAGCGTTCGGAGCTAAACCTGCTCAGGGCATCAAGAGCGGGTTTCTTATTCCTTTACTTATCGATATCTCTTTTGTTCGCATTATTCGGTCTAAGGCTGATAAACGAAATAATATTCACGGCATTGATGGGCCCGGTTTTTGCAGTCGCCTCTGTATTATTCTTCCTGTCCTTTTACAGGTATGAGAAGGCCGGTTAATGAGAACGAGAATTAAAGAACTGCGGGCAAGATACGATTTAACCCAGGAAGAGCTTGCTAAAAAGGTAGGTGTAAGAAGAGAAACCATTGTTTTTTTGGAAAAAGGAAAATATAACCCCTCATTAAAACTTGCATACGATATAGCTAAAGTTTTAAAATCTAATATAGAGGAGGTCTTTATTTTCGAGGAGGAGTCATAGCGACCACCGATTGATGAAAGATAGTGATAAAGATTCTTAAATCAACCTTTCTAAATATTCAGCAATCATCCTCGTAACATCCACCCCGCATGCCTCAAATATTCCCTTGCCCGAAGGTGTTCCATTTATTTCTATAACATAATCTCCTTCGATAATATCCACGCCTGCATATACTGTGCCTATGACTGCGGCGGCTTTAAGAGCCAGTCTTTCCTGTTCGCCGGTCAATACGCAGGGTTTTGCGCTGCCGCCCTGGCTCAGGTTATTTATCCAGCCGCCTTCCGGCGCAATCCGGTATATCGAGCCCGCAACTTTCCCGTTCACCACAAATACCCGTATGTCCCTGCCCGGATTTGGTATGAATTCCTGCATGTATATCAATCTGTTATCTTTAAAAAGCTCTTTAAGTTTCACCACTCCGCTTTCGCTATCCCTGACGCACTCCACACCTATTCCTTTATACCCGAACACTGGTTTCACAACCGCGCGCCCGAAAGAAGATAAGGCTGCGATGGCTTCATCCAGGTTGTTTGTCACAATGGTTTTGGGTGTTGGTATGCCGTTTTTCCGGAACAAGAAACTTGAAACATACTTGTTTGCCGCTTTCGCTATCGATTCAGGTGAATTTATGACCGCAACGCCAAGTTCTTTTAACTGGCATAGGATATCAAACCTGAAAGAGACGTCGTTATGCGTCGCAGGCCCCAGGTCTCTTACAATAACAGCATCAAGAGCCGTTAAATCGATATTCCCAGAATAAATTTTACCTGATGAGATATCCGACGTCGCTTCGTTGAAACTGAATTTTACAGCCGTCATTCCATAATATTCGACTGAATTGCAGAGGCTAACGCCTGTCCAATCATCAGGATCAGTTACAGCTATGCCTATCTTTTTCATTCAACCTGTCCTTGAAATTCGTTTATATTTCCAACTCCTGCCTCAAGATGCGGGAATCCGGATATTATACAGAAGAGGAAATTTACAACTTTTCCTGCCGCATCTATTATCACGCCATCACTGGATGCAACAATATCATCCGAACGTTTTAAATCGTAATCTACGTGTTTTGAGGTCATTGCATCACCTTTTAACCCGTGATTAGTTATTTCTTCCCTGAGCGTCCTTGCGAGAAGCCCGCTTTTGCTTATCTGCGAATCCAGTAGAAAACATACCTGAGAGGGGTTTTTTCCTTTCAGGAATTGTAATATCAGCCCGATGGCTCTTCCCGTATTTTCCGAGGTCTTAAAATTCCTGAAAACTCCTTTTATATCACGGACAACCCCGTCATCGCAGAGAAAAGCTTTTTTCTCCAGGATACTTTCCATACCGATAATGATATTGTACCCATCGATTACGATATTATTTCCTTTTATTTTATCGCACGGCAGGAATTTTTCTCTCCTTTTCCCTGAAACTGCCCTAGAAAGAACACCCCTTGAAAGGAGATATCTTGATTCTTCATCCAGCCTGTAATGATTGCACACAAAGGATACCGCGCCCTTTTGCGGATAACCCCTGTCAAGCAGGTATCTGATATCGGAGGCCGCATTATTATTACCAATAATCACGGGCTCACCTTGAAACGCAAAAGCGCCGCGATACCGCCAAGAGATTCAAGTTTTTTCCCCGGCTCAAATTCAGTGCTGAAGACCACAATCCTTCCCTGCGAATGTTCCACCGCCTTTAGAAAACCATCAATATTGTTGCCTTCCCGCTCAGTACGAAGAAGTTCATCAGTTATCAACAAAGTCTCTATTGCACCAAGGCTCTCTGCATTCCTGACATCATCCATGCCGTATGCGACTTTTCCGTTTATTGAGATTTCTTTCATCAAGTCTTCTATGAGATTGGCTTCCCTGCCAATTCTGGATTCTTCCATTATCCTGTCAACTGCACCTCTTCGCAGTACTTCCTGGAAACCTGAAACCCCTATGGATGAAGTGTCCTCAAGGACTATTTTTTTTGCCAGTTCCGGCTCCCTTGTTTTTACAAAATCAAGAAAATCTTCCTTTGTGAACCCGGGACCCGCGAGTATTACGGCATCGACTTTATCCGCTGCCCATTTCAATTGCGAGGCGAGTTCGCCGAAGAACTCGTTCCGCTGGTTGCCTTCGCCTTTTCCAAGCGACTGGCGAAGCGACGATGATTCTTCTACCCCGAACTGTCTAACCATTCCGATACATGCCTCTCCCTCTTCTATAGTCGCTATTATCACTCTTGGGCGGCGGGATGCAATTTCAGCTTCTCTTATCCTTTCTAACTGGTCGTTCTTCCACTTTTTGATTATTGAAATATTTGTCCCGTCTTCGATGTTGAGCGTATGATAGGCTCCTGAATCTATTCCCTCCACAATAATCCCGTGCACGCGGAGGCGGTTTGAGAATTTATGGAATTCGACTTTTTCAACCTGTATCCCGAGGCGCACCGTTTTTTTATCGGCTTTTTCAGGCCTGAGTTTGTCGGTTGCGCCTTCAATTCGCCGTTTGGTGAATGCAAATACGATGTCCCGAGGCTCAAGAATGTATTTTAGATGCCACAGGTCATCCAGCGATTCAGTGATAAGTGAAATCTCTCCTTCATTAAACCTGAGTTCTTTTCTTAATATCTTCATTACTTCACCATAATTTGCGCAGGATATAATAAAGAACAAGAATAAAAACAATCCCGGCTGCCCAGATTACAGGTTCTCCCGGCGTGTATATTCTAGGAAGGGGATTTTTATCAACGGGATTATTAACATCTTTGGGTATCATTTCAGTTATATCAGGAACAGGTAAATCAGGGTCAACGTACTGGTAAACAGGGTATAGCGAGACTAAGGTTTGTTCGGATGAACCATAATATATGTTGTCAACTTTGATGGATACTATCGTCCTGTTGCTTTTATTGTAAATGAAATAATCCCTTGCCACTATTTCACTTTTTACTATCTTATCGTTTTCCGTTAATTGGAGCCAGACAGAACCATCGCTGCTTACGCTTTTAACAGTGAGCACATATCCCTGGTAAAGTCCATAGGAATCGCCGGAAGCAATTAATATGTTTGTTCCGTTCAACAGTATATCGCCCGTCCCTGAACCCGTAAATGCCAGAAAGAAAAACAAAAAGAATAAAAATAAAATCGGTGCGTTTCGTCCCATCATATTGTTTTTATTGAGTCAGTACGCATGCTTATATATTTCCGTTGCATCTCACAGGAATTAAAATATGGCGATTTCGGTAAGATTATGTTCTGGAAGAACAGCTTTTGAAGTGAGCACCAATATTAAAATCGATCTTGTCAGCGCGAGCAGGATTTTCAAAACAAAAGTAGCCACAAAGCATATACTGCTTTTGAATTATAATGGAGTGGAAATCTCGATGTACCCGAGCGGAAGAATGCTTATCAAAGCCGGGACTAAGGAAGATTCGCTTGATATAGCAAGAAATCTATTAGCTGAGATGGGGTATAAAGAGAATTGACCAAAAACATGATATAATATTAATAATAACTTAATATAACTATGAAAAGCTATCTAATAGTATGGTTTAACAGTGAAGGCGGAAAGCCGTCAGAGATTAATCAACGGCTCATGTCCTTAGGATTCAAGCCCATGCAGGGAACTCACGATTATGTCTATGAATGGGGACAAAATGTGAACGTAGATGAAATCCTGCGATTTGGTGATAAAGTCCAGATGACATTGCTGGGTTTGAATGTGATGTTCAAGCTTGAAACTATTAATTAGATAGTGTGACCATATTTTTTACCTGTTTTGTTAGCGAAAAATATTAGTCTTCACAAAACAAAATAATCAATTACCTTATTACAAATGTGTGTAATAAGGTGCACGCTACGATGAGCTAGCAAGAAATCGGCAGAATGACCATATTGGAATATAGTAAATTCCAAGTTTCCCGGGCGTGAATGCCCTGTGACCGTTCAAGGTCTAAAAGGAAGTGGTTTGACTGGGATTTCTCCCGTGTCCGGGGTGCTAATAGAAAGCGCACGGAGCGCAATTTACAGCGAAGTCAACGCGTAATTTGGTGTTGCGAGGGTGCTGTAAGCCCTGAAAGTTAGTCTCGAAGGGTCGGCTCATCAACCCATCACTGTTTTTTCACTTTATTTTGCCAATACATATTCCGTATTCGAAAGAAGTGCAGTTTCCTCTTTAAACCGATACTCCCTCTGGTTGCGGTTGCCCCGCCGCAAGAGTATATTATCCCTGTACATTCTTGCCAGGTACGTTGAGACGGTGCTCAGGCTGATTTTCCCGTACACGCTCTCGTATTGTCGCTTTACATCGAGGGATGAGAACCATATCCTGGGATATTCAAATCGCAGGAACATCTCTAAACGCTCTTTCAAAGTAAGAGGTTCGGACTCATCGAGACCGGTTGAAAAGGATGTTTCTTGCGGAACATCGGTTTTACTTTTGGCAGCCGTCATAATGAATTTAGTGGCGGACATGGCAAGGAATTCGCCTTCGAACTGTGCATTTGCTTTTGTCCCGTCATCTTTTTCCAGGTGGATAAACACCTCATTGGCTTCGATTGAATTGAGATAAGTTACAGCAAGTTCGGCGCAGTCAGATCCTTTATAATTTATGCTGCCTGCATTTTTTCCTTCGATTTCGAGCCGTATTTTCATAATGCCTCAAAAAATTGTTGGGCTGCCCGCCCGTTCGTAGCGGACAGCCTGACATGCGGATTTCCCCTCCGATGTCTCCTTCTTAGGTGAAATATTTTTTGTGAACGACATGTGAATAGATGTAACTCCTAATATTTAAGCTTTCAATAGAAATAAAGGTTATTTGATGTTTAAATCAAAAAATAAGTATTGAATACATATATTTTAAAAATCAATCGTATAATAACCTGGATACAACAATAAATCCTTTTGAGTGCTCACACACTGATAATAATGCATCTAAATATCTAATCCATGTTTCCAGTAGAAACAAAGGGGTAAGTATATTTTTAGTTAAAAACAGCTATTCACAGTTTATTTAATAAAATAATGATTTATAGTACTTTAATTAACATAGAATTTACCGATACTTTGGGTTATATTCCTTCAGGAACCTGATAACTTATTTAATTGCAGCAATGAATTAAGCTAAGGAAGGTAAAGCAGCATGGTCGAAAACACTATTGAATCCCTGCTCAGGGAAAAACGCATATTTAACCCCGCACCGGAATTCAGCAAAAAAGCATATATAAAAAGTTTTGAAGAATATAAGAAAATATATGACGATTCCATTAAAGACCCTGCTTCATTCTGGGAGCAGAAGGCAGAAGACCTCGTGTGGTTTAAAAAATGGGATAGTGTTTATTCCTGGGAGCCTGAAAACGTAATATGCAGGTGGTTTGAAGGGGGAAAACTGAATGCATCGTACAACTGCCTTGACAGGCATCTTTCTTCGCGCGGGAATAGAATTGCCATATTCTGGGAAGGCGATAACGGGGACACCGAGAATTATACCTATGCTCAATTGCACAGCGAAGTATGTAAATTCGCTAACATCCTCAGGAAAAAAGGAATCAAAAGGGGCGATAGAATAGCAATTTATTTGCCGATGATACCGCAACTTGTTATCTCGATGCTTGCATGTGCAAGAATCGGCGCCATTCACAACGTGGTATTCGCGGGTTTCAGCTCTGATTCCCTCCGCGACCGCATTCATGACAGCTCATGTAAGATGGTAATCACTGCAAACGTAGGTTTGCGGGGAGGCAAGATTGTGCCCCTTAAAGAGAATGTTGACAAAGCACTTATTAATAATAGCGTAGAAACCGTAATCGTTTATAATCGCGCGGCTGCCAGCGTAAATATGCAAAAAGGGCGCGATATCTGGTGGCATGAAGAAATGTCTTCAGTCTCACAGGATTGCGAACCTGAAATAATGGATGCAGAGGACCCGCTGTTCATCCTGTACACAAGCGGAAGTACGGGCAAGCCAAAAGGTGTGCTGCATACCACAGGCGGATACCTGCTATACGTATTGCTCACCTTCAAGTGGATATTCGATTACCGCGATGAGGATATATTCTGGTGCACCGCGGACTGCGGATGGGTAACAGGCCACAGCTACACGGTATATGCGCCTCTGGCGGCGGGGGCGACCGAGCTTATGTTCGAAGGTGTGCCGGATTATCCGAAACCTGACAGGTTCTGGGAACTCGTTGAAAGATATAAGATTACGATATTTTACACCGCTCCTACAGCTATCAGGGCAATGGAAAAAAGCGGAGATAAATGGCCAAAAGGAAGAGACCTTTCAAGCCTCAGGCTTCTTGGAACGGTAGGAGAACCCATAAACCCGGAAGCATGGCTCTGGTATTATCACATTATCGGGAACGGGCGATGCCCTGTAGTTGATACGTGGTGGCAGACCGAGACAGGAGGCATACTTATTACTCCTCTTCCTGGCGCAACGCCGCTTAAGCCTGGTTCTGCGACGTTTCCTTTCCCCGGTATCGAACCTGTAGTTTTGAGAGCGGATGGCAAAGAAGCGGATGTCAATGAAGGCGGACAGCTTGTCATCAAGAAACCCTGGCCAGGGATGATGCGAACGGTCTACGGCGACCACAAGCGTTTCAAGGACAAATATTTCACTACTTTTCCGGGATTATACCAGACAGAGGATGGGGCAAGGAAAGATGAGGATGGTTATTACTGGCTAATGGGAAGAATAGACGATGTAATCAAGGTTTCAGGGCACAGGCTCGGAACTATGGAAATAGAAAGTTCTCTTGTGTCCCACAATGCAGTTGCAGAGGCGGCGGTTGTCGGCTATCCGCATGAGATAAAAGGTGAAGCAATCTATGCATTTGTCACGCTTAAGGAAGGCGAGGTAAAAAGCAGCGAATTAAAAGCAGAACTCATAGCTCAAGTCAGGAATTCCATAGGCCCGATTGCAAAACCCGATAAACTTCAATTCGCTGATGCCCTTCCCAAGACACGCTCCGGGAAAATCATGAGGCGGATCCTCAGGAAAATTGCGTCAGGAGCTATTCATGATCTCGGGGATATTACCACCCTGGCAGACCCTTCTGTGGTTGATACGCTTGTGAAGGAGAGAGAATGAGATATCAACCGCAGATTCGTTGTTAAGAATGGGATCAACAAGTTTCAGATTCTCCATCATATCCACTTTATGGGTTTCAGTGATTTTGTATAACATCTGGTTGCTGTGCAACCTCGTATATTGCCTAGAGCGTAGAATTGATTTGGGAACCCCGAAAATAACAACAAGATTATTAAAACGGCACATTGGAATGCACCTTATTTGTATTAATAATGAAGTACTATATGAAGCACTGATTTACTTTTTCCTTATTAAAAAGGAGGATTAAGTCCCACAAATTTCATTGCGTATAGGTAACAGAAGTTTTTAAATCAATCCTCTAAGAGTGGTGAATCCGGTTTCCAGCGCGGTCTTAAGAATATCAAGAGGGTTGGTAATATGAAGATAATGAACCATGATTGGAATCGCAACGAAAGTGCCGACCATGCTGCCAAGATTCGCCAGACCCGCAACAAGTATTATGCGGAACAACCTGTTCTGCATTAATTCTTTCATGGTGTCAACTTTCATTATCGTCCTGAAATCCTCTGTAGTCGGAGGGCGAAAATGAGCTTCCACAAAACCTGCAATCCACCCGATGGCTATGAAAGGATGGAGGAATCCGAACCAGGCAAGACTAAATGCTGTCAGCGCAGACAGGGGATGCCCTCGTGCAATAATGACCCCCACTGCAGAAAGTATTCCCTGCGTAATGAAAAGGTATAACATCGCAGTCAAAAGAGTTGTAAGAGAAACACCGCCCGAATATACAAGAAGGGCAAGCATTCCAACTATCATTGCTATAACGGCGATTGTGGCAGCCTTAAACCAGCTAAAACGCTTTTTCGGGAGAGATGATAATTCTTTGACTGGTGGCAATGATTCAGGAGCGTCAAGATATTTCTTGATCCCTTCCCTGTGCCCTGCGCCCACCACAGCAACGACATTGCCCTCTTTTGATAAATCAAGAAGGTTTTTTGCCATGAAAGCATCCCTTTCGTCTATGAGAATCGATGCTGCGCTCGGCGCCACTTTTCGCAATTCAGAGACGAGTTGGGTCACGACATCCTCGTTAGTAACCGTTTCAATGTCGATTTCTTCAGTTCCGATACCGAACGTTGCGCCGATAAGGGAACCGAAAAGCTTCAATTTCTCAAAAAAGGACATTTTGCTCCAGAAGCGCCCGAGCGTAATCTGGATATCCCGGTCAATAAGAGCCACGCGCGCGCCTGATTTTTCAGCGGTTTCAATAGCTGCAAGCATTTCTGCACCGGGCTTGACACCCATATCCGCGCCTATTTTTTTCTGGACATAAGCAAGCAGCCATTGCAGCAAAAAGTAATTGAACTTTCCGCTGCTTAAAATGTCTTTGACATTGATTTCACGGACTTCTTCCTCCCCTTTTAATGCTTGGTATCTCCCCCTGTCAAGCTCAACTGCCACAATGTCGGGTTTTTCCCGCTCGATTATTTGGTTGACCTCAGCGATGCTCTTTTCAGAAACATGAGCTGTCCCGACAATGGTAACCCTGCCGGTTGATGCAGCCGGGTTTAAATAATTGAACTTGAGATTGACCGCGTAAGAACCGTTTTCCATGTTATTCCAGTAATTGCACAGACCTTAAAATGTCTGTTCTTGACACAATGCCAACTATTTGCTTTTCTTTTGTGATAACTATACGTCCGATATTGTTCACGGTCATGAGTTTTATTGCATTCACTGCATCATCATCTTCTTCGAGGGTGATAAGCTTTTTTGTCATTATCTCTGAAATCCTGACCTTTTTCCTTTCCTCTTTTGGGACTCTCTGCACATCTGTAAAAGTTACTATCCCTTTCAATTCGCTGTCCTCCACAACAGGATATCCCATATGTTTGTACCTGAACATAATATCTACAAGCTCTTCCACAGACATTCCAGGACTCACGGGAGTGACATTTTTTGACATTATATCCTTAATTTTGACGCCTTCCAGTATAACCGTGACTTCGGTCGATTTTTCTTCTTCTGATGCTCCGATATATATAAAGAATGCGATGAGGATGAACCATAAACTGGCAAATAACCCAAAAATACCCATAATGATTGCGAACATCTTGCCGATACCGGCGGCTGTCCGCGTGGCTTTGATATAAGACATCCTGCCTGCAAGCCAGGCTCTCAGAACCCTGCCGCCATCCATCGGGAATGCGGGGAGAAGATTGAAGATACCGAGAATTATGTTAATATACCCGATCAGCCAGACAAGGCGCAGGTAAGGATTTTTGCCTATATCCAGAAATAAATAAGCAGTGTAAGATATATCGGCAGGTTTGGTAAGTAAATAGGTTATTCCAAGTAATACGCCTATCAAGAAGCTGACCGTAGGGCCTGCAAGAGCCATTTTAAACTCAACTTTGGGGTTTCTCGGGATTTCTTCCATGGCTGAAACGCCTCCGAAAAGGAACAGGGTTATGCTCTGGATATTGGAGCCGTGCTTTTTGGCTACGGCTGAATGCCCCAGCTCATGCAATAACACGCAAACAAAAAGTGAAATCGCAGCAGATAATGAAAGAGCATAACGGATTATTGATAAGGGCACGTCATTAAAGCCGAATGGCGCAGGACTCACTGAAAAATAGAAAGCAAAGACCGGTAGTATCAATAGGAATGTTATGTGCAATTTAATCGGTATTCCCATTATTTTTCCTATCTGGATTGATGTATTCATGAATTCTCTCCCAATTATTATTGATATCTAAATATGAGTTAAATCGTATAGACTTTGCGGATACAGCAGCGAAAGAGATATAAGTGGCTATTTTTATTATTATCAGTCCCCTGAATGTACGATAATATTAAGCCCTGAATAACATATTATTCATTAATATCAGTTGGTAACATATGGAAAATACTGAAAAAGAAAATACTGAAAACGAATTAAAGAACCAGGATATTCTTGGCGGTCTGGAAATAACATCCACTAAAGATATCGAGGTTCCCAAAAAGTTAATCGAACAGGTTATTGGCCAGGAACATGCAGTCGAAGTGGTCAGGAAGGCAGCGAACCAGCGAAGGCATGTGATGATGTTGGGGACGCCGGGGACTGGCAAATCAATGCTTGCAAAAGCAATGGCTGAATTACTTCCGAAAGAAGAATTGCAGGATGTTCTGGTGTACAACAACCCGGACGACCCGAATAACCCGAAGATTCGTATTGTTCCGGCTGGAAAAGGCAAGGAGATTACCGATGCCCACAAGCTTGAGGCCCAGAAGAGAACCACTGCTAGGAACATGTTCATAATGCTTCTTGTGCTTGGTATTGTCGGTTATTCATTTTTCATAAGAGAGTATCTCCTGGGAATCATAGCAGCAGTTTTAATTGCCATGATGATGCGCCAGTTCATGCCAAAGGAAACATTATTGATACCAAAACTTCTTGTTTCAAATACAGGCAAGGAAGTCGCGCCTTACATAGATGCCACCGGGGCACATGCCGGAGCCCTTCTTGGCGATGTCCGCCATGACCCTTTCCAGTCTGGAGGACTTGAGACTCCTGCCCATGACAGGGTTGAGAGCGGGGCGATACATAAAGCCCATAAGGGAGTGTTGTTCGTCGATGAAATAAATACGTTAAGGATCGAGTCACAGCAGAATCTTCTTACCGCCCTCCAGGAAAAGGAATTCGCAATCACCGGCCAGTCAGAACGTTCAAGCGGGGCAATGGTAAAAACCGACCCTGTCCCATGCGATTTCATAATGGTAGCCGCAGGGAACCTTGATGCGATAAAAGGCATGCACCCGGCGCTGCGCTCACGTATCAAAGGATACGGATATGAAGTTTATATGAGCGACACCATCGAAGATACGGCAGAAAACAGGCAGAAACTTGTCAGGTTCGTAGCACAGGAAGTTATAAGGGATGGCAAAATCCCGCATTTTGACCGCAGCGCAGTTGAAGAAATCATCCGCGAAGCAAGACGCAGGGCAGGAAGAAAGGGGCATTTGACGCTTAAACTTCGTGATCTTGGAGGTCTTGTCAGGGTCGCAGGCGATATAGCGCATGGTGAAAAAGCAGCGCTCACGACCGCCCAGCATGTATTGAAAGCAAAGAGCATCGCGCGCTCTGTCGAACAGCAGCTTGCCCACCAGTATCTTGAGCGCAGGAAGGATTACAAGCTGTTCGTGAAAGAGGGCGCAGAGATAGGCAGGGTCAATGGTCTTGCAGTGATGGGCGATGATTCAGGTATTGTTCTTCCGATAATAGCCGAGGTCACACCCACGCAATCCACGTCAGAAGGCCATATTATTGCTACAGGCATGCTTAAGAACATTGCAAAAGAAGCAGTCCAGAACGTATCAGCGCTGATTAAAAAGACAACCGGAAAGGATATCTCGAAGATGGATGTCCATATCCAGTTCGTAGGTACATATGAAGGCGTGGAAGGCGATTCAGCCAGCATATCCATAGCCACAGCGGTTCTTTCTGCAATCCAGGGAATTCCGGTTGACCAGAGCGTTGCGATGACAGGTTCGCTCTCCGTGCGGGGCGATGTGCTGCCCGTTGGCGGCGTAACGTACAAAATAGAAGCCGCGGCGCTTGCAGGGATAAAAACCGTAATAATTCCAAAATCAAATCTTGGAGACGTTCTCATTGAGGATGAATACAAGGACGTCATAAAGATAATCCCGGTGACAAATATCGAAGAGGTGCTTGAATACAGCCTCGTAGGAAGAGAGAAAGAAGGACTCATTACCATGCTTAAAAAACTTGCCTCAAGGACTAAATTCACCATACCTCTACCTGAACCCAAACCTGTTACTGCAGTGTGAGATTACATGGATTTTTATGACTCACGCGTGATAAAGAGCGCAAGCACAGCTATTGTGTTGGATAACGGCGAGATACGGGAGATTTCGAATAATTTTTCAAGCGGCGCTGCAGTAAGAGTTCTTGATTCTGGCTCGTGGGGATTCGTATCGCAGGACGGCGCATCAGGAAACCTGGATGCTGCGCTGGGTTCTGCTAGAAGGCTTGCCAGGGCTGCTAAAACCAAAAGTCCAAGGAGCCCGGTCAGGCTTGCCCCGATAGAAAAACCGAATTTACAGAATCTTCCTGAGGTCAAAGAGAACCCGGAGGATATCCCGATCGAGGATAAAGTAAAATTGCTTTTGGAAATTGAAAAAAGCGCCAAGATTGAAGGCATAAAAAGCACGAATGCCATTTATTCAGAGTCTATAATCACGGTCAGGTATTCAAGTTCGGAAGGTCTTGATTGCGAATATTCGTTAAACCGCGTGGGTTTTGCAGTAAGCGCCATAGCCCAGTCAGAAGGGATATACCAGATAGGAAGGGAAAGCAGGTTTGGCGTCATAGGTTTTGAGTTTTTCAAAAAACATAATGCTTTTGAGTTGGCGCGGAAAGCGGCTGATACCGCGGTTGAATTATTGTCTGCAAAAACGCCAAAGGCCGGGACATACCCTGTGATTCTTGATCAGGAACTGGCAGGCGTGTTCATCCATGAGGCCGTGGGACATGCCGTCGAGGCTGACCATGTTCTTGAGGGAAATTCCATACTTGCGGGAAAAATTGGTGAGCAAATAGCTTCTCCTCTTATTACAGTGTATGATGACCCATCACTGCATGAATACGGCTACTATCCGTTCGATGACGAAGGGGCGGAATCAAAGAGAACGACGCTGATAGAAAACGGCGTGCTGAAATCCTTCCTCCATTCAAGGGAGAGCGCGGGGCAGTTGGGCGGGTCGAGCAGGAATTCCCGCGCCCAGGGATATGCCCGCCCTGTAATCAGGATGAGCAATACGTTCATAGCTCCTGACGGGATGAAGTTCGAGGAGATGCTTGGTGAATTAAAGGATGGCATCTATTTGAAAGGCTCGCGCGGCGGCCAGGTGAACCCGGGAGAGGGAGTGTTCCAGTTCAATGCCGAGCGCGGTTTCATGGTCGAGAACGGGGAACTCACGACGCCGCTTCGGGATGTCTCGCTGTCGGGGCACACGCTTGAGATTCTGAATAACGTGGCTGCTGTGGGGAACGACCGTGAGATGAATTCAGGCAGGTGCGGGAAGGCGGGGCAGCTCGTGCCTGTGAGCGATGGGGCGCCGCATGTGCTTGTGAGGAAGGCGATGGTGGGGGGAAGCGGGTGAGATTCATGCTTTTAGCCACCGGAAAGTTCGCAAAGAGTAATTTTATAAATAATATTTATTAATTTGCGGCGCTTACGCAAAATCCCAAAATGGAAAAGCGAAAAAGGACTGCTTTACCCATCGTCATGCAATGGTCTTCCATCATCGGCTGTGTATATATCCTCTTCAGGTTCTTTCAGGAAATCAAAAACAGGATTGGCATTTGCTATACGCAACCATTCCTTCTCGTCAATTTCTTCCTCGTTAGGATGCCTTGATTTTTCCATATACGACCTTTTAATTACCAAAAATTATAGCATTCAAACAACTTATAATTTTCCTGTGAGCAGGTAGCTTGTGCCCGTGAGCGACGGCGCGCCTCATGTGCTGGTGAGGAAGGCGATGGTGGGAGGGAGTGGGTAACTTACTTATGTTGATTGTAGTTTAGAGTAGCCCTTCAATTTCCTTCACATCTTTATCCCGCAAATGATAACCCAATTTGTCAATCATGTTTTTAGCCTTTAATAGGCTTTCACGCGCCTTACTTTTTTCCGCCATAGCAAGATGGAGGCGAGCATATTCAAGATGGCAATCCGCCTGATGCAAGCCCATGCTCCCACGTTCAGCAATGATCATTGCTTCCTCCAAGTCATGCTGCGCCTTAATGAACTCGCCGCTCACTCTGTAAAGCTCCGCACGTCCAAGAAGACCACGAGGCAAGTGATGCTGAGTCCCTGCCTGTCTCAAGCCATCAACACCCAGGTTCAGGTGTTCTGCTGCCCTGATAAAATCGGTGCTTTTATCGTGTTGTGCCTGAAGCAAATAAGCCCTTCCAATTGAAATATTATCTAGGGCAATGTCAAGAAGCCAATGGTTTCTTTTTGCTATTTTGATTGTCTGACTAGCCCGCGTATGCACGACCTGATATTTCCCTTGGTTTAGAAGCAAGTTACAGTAATCAAAACCAGACTTAGAGTAAAGAAATTTTTTCTCTCCTTTTAATTTCTTTTGAATTTCTTCAGCTTTCCGGAAGGTAGCCACGGAATCACTAATACGGTTCGAATAATAAAGAGCATTTGCCAAAGTGGTTCGTCTGGCTTTTCTATTGTATATATCACTATTGCGGTCAGCTAGTTCTACACCCCTTTCGGCAAGACCTAAAGCATGTGCCAAGTCCCCTATTATTAAATAAAGTTCGCTAAGATTGGTAGCGCTGACAGAACCGTCTTTCCAGCTTTTCAGTGCAATATCAGCATCTAACCCGGCCAGCATTGGCTGAACAGCCTCCTCTAATCGACCTATTGCACGAAGATAAAAGCCTGCTTCACTCAGAACAAAGGATTTAGAAGTTTCATCAAGACTATCTACTGGTTGTCTCCAAGGTATATAAAAAAAACCGGATAGAGCGGATAGAGCTGCCCCATACGCTCCAAGTTTTTTCGTAATGAAATATTCTTCTTTTCGTTGTATCCGTCGGTTATATACAGTGTCCATAACTTCCTGATGGCGACCGGCATCACAACCGTGTGCTACTGCAATTAAGAGAGGTGTCATCTCCTCGATGGTTTGCGGGTATTCTTTAGCTTGAGATTTATAAAACTCATAGAGTCTGCTATTAGCTTCCCTCCAAGCGTCAGGATTACTTGCCTTTAATTTCTCACCAAAATATTCTCTTATCAGGGGGTGACAATCCAGTGTATCCGGTCTATTTTGGCTTTCCTTAATGAGGAGCTTTGCTTCTCTGAGGTTATCTAAAGCGTATAGCCACTTTTCTTCCGATAATTCATTCAATTCAGATGTCAGTCCTTTGATTGGCGGATTTGCTTTCAATGCTTTTATCGCACCGCCATCAGCGGAACGGTCAAAAAGTCCCATTATCCGAAGGATATTCAACTCTGGTTTGCCTTCGAACCATTTTTCATATGATTCAATAACTCGTCTGGCATGACCTCCCTGTTTCTGCTCATCTGTCAATCTGGCGATTTTATCACGTTGTCGTATATCACCTTGATAAACAATGGCAAGGTATCTACCCAGTAATGAAAGAGCGAGAGCATGACCATCAAATTCAACGACTGCCTGTTTGAGCTCATCGAAAGTTCCTTTTACTACACCAAGATGCTGAAGAAATTGCGCACCTGCCTCAGATGACAGGTTGTCAAGAGGTTTGTTATTAACCGTTTTACCGACAAAATCCTTGATATCTTTGACAGCAAACCTTGTGGTTATGATGCATAAACCGGAGTTGTTGTTGGCTAATTCTCTGAGCAAATATTTAAGAGCCGGGTCTTTGATTTGGCCCTGCTTTTCGCCAGGAGGATTCTGCAAAGGCTCAAGCCCATCAAGTATGAGTAGAGTGCGCTTTTTCTTGATAAGGTCAGCTAATCTTTCACCTTTTTCCCACGGTGTCCCTTTATTTGGGTCTGGATCACCAAACCATTCCAGTGCGGAAGCGATAAAAAGGTCAGTAGATACCTGTTTCTTTTCTGAAGCCCCCTGACTGTAGAATGACCAGCCGAACACGCGCTCGGCACCGCGAAAGTTTTCTTGTTCCATCTGGCGCAGCCATGTGTTGACCAGCGCTGTCTTGCCCATACCACCCCACGCCACAAGGCTTACGATATTGATTTTACGATTTGCCCAGGCTTCATCCAGCATTTTCAATTCTTTTTCGCGGCCAAAGAGTTCGGGATTGGTGGAGGGGAGTTTGGCGAGGAATATTTTTATTTTTTCTGGGCCTATATTGACAAAATCTTTGTCTTCCTGAGAACTTCCTTTGATTATAGACTTGATTTCTTTTGTAATGGCTGTCAGTTCGATTTCAGCCTGATTCTCACTGCCAGAAGTAAGCGGTTTTCCATCCTTTGGGCGGGCTTGCATTTTAGCAAGCCATTTCACTTCATCCCACGCGCAAGGTCGGGTGATAACTGGAAAAATGCGCAGCCCTTTCTTTTCCCTAAGTTCCAGAAGGCGAGGAACCTCTTCATTAAGGATGAATTTTGATGTAAGAAAATCGGCTGAGATTAGCAGAATGGCTACACTGGCGGCGTCAATAGCTTCTTGTATTTTCTGGAACCAGTCCTCACCGGCACCAATGCAGCGGTCGTCCCATGTATTTAGAAGATTCTCATGTTGCAGTACTCCCAAATGGCTAACTAGTTTGTCTTTCCAGTTTTCATCTTTATGGTTGTAGCTTATGAAGACATTAGGCTTGCTCATAGTTCATTCTCCAGAGTGATGACCTTTTGATTCACGTGGTAATAATGCATGTGCTTACCTAGGAATATTATTAGTTTCCTTTTCATTTGGATTGCTTTTTATATATAATAAGATATGCCTGGGTAGAATTAGTTTGACCATCCTAATTTTTATAGATAAAAAATGCTGTAAAGATTGATCAAATGGCTAATGCAACAATAACCGGAAAACATCAAGCAGGCTGGATTACAATATCGATAGACGAATACGAGTCGATGAAAGAAACTATAGAAGTTCTATCGGATGTTGATATTATGAAACAGCTCGAAGAAGGTAAAAAAGAAGGTACTAAAATTAGAGACTTTGAAGATTTAGCTAAAGAACTTGGGATATAAAAGTCGTCTTAGCGTTCAACTCTAAGAATTTCCACAATTCGTAAATCATCCACCATAACCTTATATAACCCTATTAAAAGAGTATTAATTACAAACCTCGGGCAAAAGCAATATGGGAGGTATTTTTATTGAATCAAGCGCCGACCGCTACAAATACATGTCCATAAGGCAACTGGAAGCTATTACATCTGAACTGAAAGAAGAAGCAAAGCGCGACCCTGCGCGGGATAAAGAGTATCATGTGGCTTACAAGGCTCTTCAGGATAAGATAAGGGAAAGGGACAGGAATAGACCCAAGTGTATCCCGTGGCGCTTCGAACATGACCTGGATGTTGCGGAAGAGTTTTAAAAACACTAAGGCTTGAATTATTATAATGCTATCAATCGACCCTGAAATCGTCAGGCTTTTCCCGTCAGTAAAGAGCGGCGCAGTCGAGTGCGGATTATGGAGGATTCCGCTATTTTTCGATAAAAGTTTCGGGAAAAACAGGGGATGCATCCGTTTGCGCCGCTATATAGTTCACATGGCTGAAATGGGTGAAACAAAAGAAGCGATGATAAATAAGACAAATGAAATATACGAGGAATTCTCGGAACTCATTGAGAAATTTCCTGCGGATGGTGATACCTTGGAAAGTCGGAAGCAGCAGCTTGACAGGTACATGCTGGAGTTCATAGACGAAGTGACAGAACTCATAGCAGAAGGGGATGCCACGCAAATATATTAAGATAGAAAATCAGGGAAATTAATTTCGCATTTTTAGTATAAATCTTATCGCCCTTCAAAAAACAGCACTTCATCAGCATCAACAACCGTAGCTTCCCCAAGTGCACAGCACTCCGCTCGCCTCACCCTTCCATGCCCCTTTAATTCAAGCTGGAGCCGGGCAAGCTGGACTTCGGCTTCTTCATAAGATACCTCTGTCCTCTGGATTACCCTTTGCATTGAGATCTGTTTCTCGCGGATTTTAGCAATAATTCCGGTAGTTCCGGGTCTCACATCTTGAAGGCTCGTCTGCGTAAGGAATATCACATCCCCGACATCGGCTTCAAGTATTGAGAGAAAATTATGCGGGCTTCTTATCTCGATAGTTTTGACCTTATCATGCTCAAGTTCCCTTAAGATCTGCTGCGAAATTCCGCTCAATACGATATGGCGCATAAAATCACCCGTACATAGGGAACTCTTTCTTGGGAATTGCTGGTGTTTCTGTGGTTTTTACCTGTTCCGCAAGTTTAGAAAGTTCAAGCTCTATT
Source organism: uncultured archaeon (assembly GCA_902386255.1). Lineage (GTDB taxonomy): Archaea > Halobacteriota > Methanosarcinia > Methanosarcinales > Methanoperedenaceae > Methanoperedens. The sequence goes on along the minus strand of CABMII010000096.1, from coordinate 10,255 downwards.
TGCTCTGCCTGGTTTAATAATTTATCAGTATCTATATTCAGGTTAAAGATATTGTTGATAACCTTAATTACTTCTACAGCGGCTCTCGGATCGGGATTTGGCCCCGGTGTCTCACCCAGCAGGCTCACGCCTGGCAGACCGCGCAAATAGCACTCGGTCATTATACTGCCTGAAATGCCGGAAATAGTCCCTACCTGGAATACTTCTGTTTTATTTTTTATTTTTTCCAGCCACTCGGGATTTGTCGCGCCCCCGAAAACACGCCGCTCTCCTGTGGTTGTCGCTATGCCTGCAATCGAAACAATATTCTTGCTATGAATCGACTGCATCCAGTCCGTCAGTATTTTGCTTATATCGTATGATGCAGTCGGATGTATCGGTATATCGGAGATTACCACAACAACCTCCTTTTCCTTGGCCTCATAGATGCGCACAGGCATATAGACAAGGCCGTTAAAAAGGACTGCAAGAGGCGGGAAATACCTTGAATCGATTGAGCCCATGTATTTCATTTTGAGTTCTTCGATAATATGCTGGCAGGATATGTTCCCTACAAGCCCTATGCCCGGGAATCCGACAATAACCAGCGGGTTCTTCGATTTCAACGGTTCGTTGATGACTTTAACAAATTGTTCTGCTTGTTCCAGTGCCATGCTTCCACCAATCAATAATTAGGGGTGAAGGTAAATAAAAGCATCGAAGGAAAAATCTTATCTTAATCAGAGACATAAGTTCAGGACATGGAGACTGGCGAGATTGTCGAAATATTTGCCGAATCGGGATTCCAGATTGACCCTATGGCTCTTGATTTAATGAAAACCAGTTCTCCGCAGTTAATACAGGATGTTTTAAAATCGATAGATAGTTCCGTAATGGTCGTAGGGGTTGAACATATAATACACCGGGTTCGAAAAACCAGTCCCGAAATCGAAGTCCCACCGGAAAAGATTAAAACAATAACGCAAAAGCCGGATGTAAACCACTCAAAACCTAATGGAAACAAACCCAATGGAAACCCTGTTACAATATTAAAAGACATCACAAATCAGTCCACCTGCATCGGGGAATATACGGAGTTCGTGCATTATTTCAGGGACCGCTTCAGTTCACTCGGCGACATGCTCAGAAAAAGAATAAGCGCAAGACCCATTGAAAGTATCAAGAAAAGGAATATGGATACAAGAGAGCCGCTCTCTATTATCGGGATGGTACTGGATATCAGGACAAGCGCCAATGGGCATAAATTAATCGAGGTTGAGGATATCACAGGAACCATACCTGTTTTGGTCCATAAAGAAAAGGATAAAGAGCTGTTTGAACTTTCAAAGAGAATAATCCTGGATGAAGTAATCGGGGTTACAGGTACGCTTTCTTCAGATGGCAGCCTGATGTTTGCAAATAAAATAATATTCCCCGATATTCCCAATACACAGGGAAACACGCTGAACCGGAAAAAACCCGAAGGAAAAGCGGTATTTATTTCAGATATACATGTGGGAAGCAAGACATTTCTTGAAGATTCATGGCTCAGGTTTGTGAAATGGCTTGGAGACGATATTAATTATCTTGTGATAGCCGGGGATGTTGTTGACGGCATAGGGGTGTTCCCGAACCAGGATAAGGAGCTTGCGATTTCCGATATTTATGAACAATATGAAAAAGCGGCAGAATACCTGAATGCAGTGCCGGAACATATTAAAATCATAGTGTCGCCTGGAAACCACGATGCAGTAAGGCAGGCAGAACCGCAGCCGCGCTTCCCGGAGAGAATCACCAAGTTGTTCCGCAATGACATTACATTCGTGGGAAATCCTGCAATGGTGGATATCGGGGTCAAGGTCCTGATATATCACGGCAGGTCGATGGATGATATAATTGCGAGCGTCCCAGGATTTTCTTATGGCGACCCTTCAAAACCCATGAGTGAGATGTTAAAACTGCGGCATCTTTCACCTATATACGGGGGCAGGGTATCAATTGCGCCCGAACTGAAGGACCATTTCGTGATAGATACGATACCGGATATATTACATTGCGGGCATGTCCACACTGTAGGAGTTTCACATTACAAAGAAGTGCTGACCATTAACAGCGGCACCTGGCAGAGCCAGACCGAATTCCAGAAAAAGATGAACCTCCAGCCCATGCCTGCTAAAGCTACGGTTGTTAACCTTGCGAGCATGGAATACTCAATCGAGGATTTTAATTAGATATTATGCTGAAAAACACCTATATCCATATACCCGGCATTGGTGCTTCAACAGAGCGGAAGATATGGGAATGCGGGGTAAAAAATTGGGAGGACTTCCTGAAAAACCATTGTACGATAAAAACAGCGAAAAGCAAACAGAGAATTTTATTTTCGGGGGTTGAGGAATCAATCGAGCAGTTATCTTCCGGGAATCATGTTTTTTTCGCTCACCGGCTTTTGCCCTGTCACCAGTGGAGGGCATACAGGTTCTTTAGTGAAAAAACGGCATTCGTGGATATTGAGACCACAGGTCTTTCATCACAGGGTGACTGCATAACAATAATCGGTATCTATAACGGAAATGAAACGAAAACATATATACGGGGCATCAATCTTCAGGACGCACCTCTGGAACTAGCAAAATATAAACAGCTTATTACTTTCAACGGGGCAAGGTTTGACCTTCCTTTTATTAATCATGAATTCCCGGGGTTTTTCAATCACCTTCATATAGACCTGCTTTACCCTTTGAAGAAATTGGGTTTGAGCGGCGGTCTTAAAAAGATTGAATGTTCACTTGGAATAAAGAGGAGCGAGGAAACCGAGGGGATATCGGGTTTTGACGCTGTAAGATTATGGAACATGTATGAACGGGGGGATGATGAGGCGCTTGAACTGCTAATAAGGTATAACAGGGAAGATATTGAGAATCTCAAGACAATAATCGAGATGACCTACCCGAAGATGATAGAGAAAGAGATGACGCCAAGGCAATGCCAGCCAGGTCAAACGAGCTTATTGAAAATTTCACAATAGACCATAAATAAGTTTTCCAACCACGAACAGTAAAATAATCGCAAATATACGGTTAATTGTTGTTGAATTTACGTGTTTGAATGTTTTTGAGCCTACCTGTGCGCCCACAAACGCGGCTGCGCCTGCGTAGACCAACAAGCGGATATCAAGTTCGGAGCTAAAACCGAGGTATCCAATAAAACCCGATAAGGACATGAATGTAATAATGAATGCCGAGGTTGCAATGGCGTTCCTGGTTTCAAGACCCAAAACCAGGAGAAGCGGTACCATGAAAGTTCCCCCTCCTATACCCACCAGTGAAGAAACAGCCCCGATAAAAAAGGCGGTTATCGCACCTATCAAAATCTTTTTCTTCCTGCTTGCGCTGACCGAAATGCCTATACTGCTGAAAAAAAGTATCCTCATGCCCGCGATAAAAAGAATAATCGAAAGCAATACGATTATCAGTTTCGTATCTATTTTATGGGCAAGGAAGGAACCTGCAAGCGCGCCAAAAATTGAAGTGAATATCATGGGCATGGCAAGGCTTTTGTTCACAAGCCGCTCTTTTAAATAAGTCATCGAAGCAGAAGCGGTTGTAATTACATTCAATAAAAGTGCAATGGGGATTGCGGTGAGGATAGGAACTCCGAGCCAGAAAAAAAAAGGGGTGTATATAATGGCCCCGCCAAGACCGAGCATGGAGAACAGGACTGCAATGATGAATGCGATAAATATAATCGCTAATAATTCCATGCTACTCTTTAATACATAGAGGATTAATAATGCTACGGGAAACATTTAAGTTCAATAAGACCAATTTGGTTCGTAAGGATACAAATGAATAAGAAAAATCGGTTAATACTTGGAGTGTCCATTATTGTTGTCTTATTAGGATATATTGCTTTGACAACAGTTCAGGCATCGAACAAGTATGAGGTGAGCCAGGCAGTTGCTGCGAAGGAAAACCTGGCAGGGAAGGTCATAGTTGTAAATGGAAGCATGGTTCCGGGTTCGGACAAGTGGGACTCGCTTAACCGGACACTCACTTTTAAAATGACAGACGGCATCGCCACGCTGGATGTTGTTTATAAAGGCGAGAAACCAGATCTCCCGCCAGAAGCCACAGATATTCAGGCAGTAGTGACCGGGCAATTCAACAATAATGTATTTGAAGCCTTCAGGATGTTAACAAAATGTCCCTCCAAATATGAATCCCAGAGCCCCATATACACCCCGCCGGCCAATGCCACGTAGATTCCTTTTATATTATTTTTAAGGCCAAACAAAATCGAAGGATTTATTAACTGCAATATCTTTTAATTGAATAGTTTGAGGAACCAAAAAATAAGATTTTTTTTAAGATTTTTTTGGATAGGATAGGAAATCAGGTTCCTCACATTCTACATACAAACTCGGGCTTAAATCTATTTTCCGTAATTATACCCAAATTTATACCTATTTGATGCATTATCAAGTACACAATGAGCGAGAAGGTGGAGTTAAAACGTGAATTGGGCATCATTGAGGTAACCCTGTCAGGTGTAGGAATAATCCTCGGGGCAGGCATATATGCGCTCATCGGAAAAGGTGCGGCTCTTGCGGGCAACTCTGTCTGGCTTTCGTTTGCACTTGCATCGTTTATTGCAGTTTTTACAGGATTGAGTTATGCGGAACTCTCATCCATGTTCCCAAGGGCGAGCGCCGAGTATGAATATACCTCAAATGCTTTTGGAAAGAGGCTGGCGTTCATTATCGGCTGGTTGATTATCCTGAGCGCCGTAATCGGTGCATCAACGGTAGCCCTTGGTTTCGGGGGTTATTTCAAAGTGCTTTCCGGAGTGCCTGTCATAACTTCCGCCCTTCTCCTCATAATAGCCCTCTCCCTCCTGCTTTTCTGGGGCATAAAAGAAACTGCATGGTTTACGATAATATCCACCCTCATAGAAAGCGCAGGTCTTATTTTGATAATTTTCATAGGGCTTCCTTATCTTGGGAGAGTGGATTATTTTGAGATGCCGCAGGGTTTAACTGGAGTTTTCCAGGCTTCTGCGCTTGTATTTTTTGCATATACGGGATTTGAAAGCATAGTAAAGCTCTCGGAAGAGACCAAGAACCCTGAAAAAACAATTCCCAGAGGATTGATGCTTTCGATATCAATCAGCATTTTCCTTTACATATTTGTAGCGATATCTGCAGTCAGTGTAATAGGATGGGAAAAACTTGCAGCATCGGATGCGCCCTTTGCAGACCTCGCGTTTGCCGCTTTCGGGAACAATGCGTTCATCATATTATCCATGATTGCTCTTTTTGCAACAGCCAATACCGTTCTTATGATGATGCTCGGGGGTTCGAGGATAATTTATGGAATGGCAGGTTCATCCACTCTTCCGGTAATCCTAGGAAGAGTGCATTTTACAAGAAGGACGCCATGGATTGCTATAATCTTTGTGATGCTTTTGTCTTTGCTCTTCGTTTTTGCAGGCGATATCGCATTTGTGGCAAATGTTGATAACTTCACCCTTTTTGTGACATTTTTTGTAATCAATTCTGCCCTCATATTGTTGAGGTATAAGGAACCGCAAATGAAAAGAGCGTTTCGGGTCCCATTTGCTATAGGCAAGTTCCCGGTACTACCTTTATTCGGTATTGTGTTCTGTGTTTTTATGCTTTTTCAGCTTGAGTGGAAGGTTCTTCTCGTGGGCTCGGTGCTTGTGGTTCTTGGTCTGGTTCTATCTTTTGTGGATATGAATAAAAAATAACCGCAGATGATTAAATAAATCGCCGCAAAATCGGCTGAACTAAGTTTATAGATAACAATGAAGAAACCTATACCAATGTGAACAGTTGGCGTAGAACACGGATTGCGCGGATAACACTGATTTTCACAGATACAAATCCGTGGGCATCCGTCGAATCCGTGTCATCCGTGTTCGCTTTGTTTATATCGAGGCGCAAGAACGCAAAGCTAAAGAATAACATCTTTGCGAACTTTGCGTCTCTGCGGTGTGTGTCAGCACCAACAAAGGCATGCAAAAACAAAAATAGGAATAAATGAATATCTCGACCGGAGACAAACTGAATGGACAAGATGACACCTGCGATGCGGCAGTATTATGAGGCCAAGGAAAAACATAAGGATGCGCTGATTTTCTTCAGGATGGGTGACTTCTACGAGTCCTTCGGGGACGATGCGAAAATAATCGCAAAAGAACTTGAAATAACGCTCACATCAAGAGGCAGGGATAAAGAGGGCGAGGATATGCCTCTTGCCGGTATTCCGTATCATGCTGTGGATTCCTACCTGCCGCGGCTTATAAAAAAAGGGTATAAAGTAGCGATATGCGAGCAGCTTGAAGACCCGAAAAACGCAAAAGGCATCGTTAAAAGAGGTGTGGTCAGGGTCATCACGCCCGGGACTGTTATAGATTCATCACTTATTTCAGACCAGTCAAATAATTACCTGATGTCTGTTTCCGGGGAAGGCCTGGAAGCCGGTTTATCGTTTCTGGATGTAAGCACGGGAGAATTCCTGACGACCCAGTTTACCGACAACCAGAACTATGACAAGGTAATAAGTGAAGCCGCGCGGATGAAACCAGCCGAATGCATACTCCCGCCATTGCTTTTTGAAAATAAAAAACTCACGCAGCGGTTAAAAGACCTGGGCATCATAATCAATAAATTCGACGCTGACGCTTTTTTACTAAAGAATGCACGGGAACGCCTTCTCAAACATTTCGGCGCCGTGACGCTTGAAGGCATGGGATGTGGGAAACTCGAAGCTGCAGTTTCAGCATCAGGGGCAGCTCTTGAATATGCCCAAAAAACCCAGATGAGGGACTTGAATCACATACAGGCGATGAGGACATATTCCGAGAACGAGTTCATGGTGCTGGATTCAGTAACGCTTCGGAACCTTGAGATAATACAGGGTATTCGTGGCGAGGGAGCAGGCTCGCTTTTATCAGTCATAGACCGCACAAAAACCCCAATGGGTGGCCGGATGCTTCGGAAATGGCTTTTGCAGCCTTTGATTTCTGTAAATAAAATAAACGAGCGGCTTGATGCTGTGGATGAGATTATTAAAAAGACATTGATGCGGTATGATTTGCGCTCGGCACTTCTGGGTATCAGGGATATCGAGCGTCTTATCGGGCGTATCGTGTATGGCAATTCAAATGCGAGGGACCTTATAGCGCTCAAGGTCTCTCTCGAAAAGTTTCCTGGCATAATAAAGTCTCTTAAAGAGAGCGATATCAAATCAGGTCTTTTGTCGGAGATGATTGCGAAACTTGGCGATTATACCGATATTGTCGCACTCCTTGGGCGGGCGCTGGTGGACGCTCCTCCTGTAAGCGTTCGCGAAGGCGGGATGATTAAAGAAGGTTACAATGAAAAGCTGGACGAGCTTAAGAAAATGTCGCTGTACGGGAAAGATTGGATAGCCGAGATGCAGCAGAAGGAGCGTGACCGCACGGGTATAAAATCCCTGAAAATCGGGTACAATTCAGTGTTCGGGTATTATATCGAGGTCACAAAAACCAATCTTTCACAGGTGCCATCTGATTATATAAGAAAGCAGACAACCGCAAACGGTGAACGTTTCTATACGCCTGAACTTAAGGAAAAGGAAGTGATGATACTTACTGCAGATGAGAAACGGGTTGCGCTTGAGTTTCAATTGTTCACCGGGATAAACTCGCAAATCGCGGGGCGGTCAAAGGAATTGCAGGCTACGGCGCAGGCGATAGCTGAGCTTGACGTGATAGTAAACCTTGCAGAGATGGCTGTTAATAACAAGTATGTGAGGCCGGAGGTAAACGATAGCTGCAGTATCCTTATCCGCGACGGGAGGCATCCTGTTGTTGAGTATGCGATTCCAGGCGGGTTTGTACCGAACGATACCCACATGGACTGCCAGGAGAACCAGTTCCTGCTCCTCACCGGTCCGAATATGGCAGGGAAATCAACATACATGAGGCAGACCGCGCTGATAGTGATAATGGCGCAGATTGGGAGTTTCGTGCCCGCATCCTACGCATCAGTCGGGCTTGTGGACAGGATATTCACGCGCGTCGGGGCATTTGACGACCTTGCAAGTGGGCAAAGCACGTTCATGATAGAAATGGTGGAACTTGCAAACATCCTGAATAATGCGACCCAGAAAAGCCTCGTTCTCCTTGATGAAATCGGAAGGGGCACAAGCACCTACGATGGCTACAGCATCGCAAAAGCCGTTGTCGAATTCATCCATAACAAAGACCGCGTTGGCGTGCGGTCGCTGTTTGCCACGCATTACCACCAGCTTACAGCCATAACCCTGCGGCGCGTGAAGAATTATCACGTCGCCGTAAAAGAAGAAGGCAACGACCTCGTGTTCCTCCGCAAGATAATCCCCGGCGCGACTGATAAGAGCTACGGCATCCATGTAGCGAGGCTCGCTGGCGTGCCCCTGAAGGTGACGCAGAGGGCTAAGGAGATATTGAAGGAAGTGGAGAACGGGAGCGGCATCAGGGGAGGAGGAAGCGCGAAATATACACAGCTCATGCTTTTTGGTTCGGATGAGAAAAAAGAATCGCCTGTAGTTGAGGAACTGAAAAAGCTCAATGTGGATGCAATGACGCCGCTTGAGGCGCTGAATGCGCTGGCGGAGTTGAAGAAGAAGGTGGGTAGGGAAAGTACGACAGAAAGTCATAAAAATTTACAATAAATTATTCAAATCAAGCCCAAAAGCCTTATATCGGAAGAATTATAATTTATATTTTGCCGACCTGCTAGGATTTCTCCCTGTCCAGGACAGGTATCCTAGTGGGGATGACGGAAAACATCCATTCTTTTGTCTATTTCTTCTAATCTCAGTTCTTTGGAGCAATGACAATGGTTCCTCTTACATGCGCCTGCAATCAGGTCGGCGAGCCCAATAACTTCGTTGTAAGAAGTACCTATATCTACTGTTATATGTTTTTTATCCAGGGCGACAAACAGCCTCTCTACATGATGACAAAGATTTTTCATCTGCTCCAATCCATAATCCTTGTCTATTAAAACCACATCGTGCTCGTTTGTAATATCGCTTGCAATATAATGTATGCATGAAGCAAGGAGTTTAAATTTCCAGTCTTTGATGTAGTAATGTTCGTCCTTTAAAATACGGTATTCTTCGGATTTTAAAAGGGTGGACGATTTTGGCATATTGATGCGCGAAACTGAATATTCGATTTCCTCTTCTACTAGGTCTGCTGCTTTTATTCGTCTTCTTCTTGTCAGTATTTTCTTTCGTTTGCCAGCTTTCGTTTTGATTTCATCAAGTATGCCGCTATTAACTAATTTGACAGCGCCAAAACCTATAGGTAATTGACCGATTTTTCCACTTGTGTCTATTCCGATAAGCATCGGGGTTGCTGATTGGCTTAGCTGTATAAAAACATATTCAAAAGATTTAGCAATGTGTATGAGAAAAATGAATTTAAACGCATTTAAATGGACGCGATGACGCTGCTTGAGGCGCTGAATGCGCTGGCGGAGTGAAGAAGAAGGCAGGCGGAGGGGAAGGCTCAGAAATTTAAAAAAATGAATAAAAATCCCTATCTCTTTTCTTTCTCAATAAGGTGTTTTAATGATGTAACGAATGGAAACGAACCAAGTATAATCAAAATACCTGTTAAACGCAAGAGAGACTTATTAATAGAAACATTTGTCTCAGTAACATAATCCATACATCGAATAGGCTCTGGAGTGGCATTTCCACTAATTAGATAATATTTATTTTCAAAATCACCAAATAAACTATAATTTAATGAATAGAAAAATTGAAAATTCTCATACGATTGTTGACCAGAGACAATTACATCACCATTATATTTATCAAAAGCTAAGGTTCTGAATTCACTAATTAGAGTGCCATTATAATAGGTATTGGTGATAGAAGTTCCAGTATAAACACCACGCTTTGGGTCTAAATTGAAGACATGATTCGGAGAGTCAAGTCCATGTAAAGAAACATCTAAATTAACATCCTTTACAACACTAGGTTTAATCAACATATCAATTTTGTGTACTTTAAGACTATCTCCACATGCTAACGGTTCTTTATACTCAATATACATTCTTATATCGTAAACAGGCGATTCATTTTGTGGATTAAACAAACGTTCATGATCGAATGCTCATGCATGAAGCATGAAAAACCTCATTACTGTTGTAGTTTCTCTTATTCCTGATATGGGCAGTGAAGGCTGTTCGTATTTTGGGACACGATCCCGTTAA
>CABMII010000095.1 GCA_902386255.1 uncultured archaeon | reverse complement strand
TCATCTGAAAACCATTCATTATTTGTAGATAGGGAATAAAAAGTTTAATTTAATTATTATGTAGACCCTACAAAAAATTGAACTACCGTTTTTGGTTATGGTATTATTTTATAAACTCCGGTTTGATTCGATTTATTGAGTATCCAATATTAACTCAACTCTTTATTCGATTATTGTACCAAGAGTCTATTTAAGCCTGCAATCTTTTTAATTGGTGGTGTTTAGAATGGAAAATAAATACATACTTTTTGCCGGGATTATAATCTTCTTAGTGCTGGCGGGCAGCTCTACATTGTTAGATATAAACAAGCTTATTGGGGGAGAGGCCAATATCGGATTTGGAATAAGTATAGACACCTTGATTTCAATAGCGACAAGCATACTGGCAGTAATTTTATTTGTAATATCTGCTATCGCATATAAAAAAGATAAAAGAAAACGACTGCTTTTTGTCACAGGTGCCTTCTTCTTGTTCGCAGTAAAAGGCTTCCTAATAGTTTCGGATGAATTTTTCCCCCGGACGGGATGGCCTGAACCTGTAGCTCATTTGTTAGATTTTGGTATATTATTATTGTTTTTCTCAGGGCTTGCTAAAAAATAGGAAGATGAGATGGCTATAACTCCATATGAGGAGATCCAGAGGAAGGCTTTAGAATTAGAAATAAGACAAAGCCTCTATTCTTTAATATCCGCATCGCTTGGATTGCATTTCAGAGAAATCCAGAGAAGGACAAAAATAGCAACAGGACAGCTTACATACCATCTTAATTATCTACAAAAAGTGGGTTTAATTAAAATCGTAAACGATGGAGAGTATCTGAGATATTATGCCCATATACAAATAGATGATGAAGAGAGAAGAGTTTTGGAGCTGGTTCGTCAAAAAAGCATCAGGCATATTTTACTTTATTTATTGGAAAATGATAACTGTAACCATGAAAATCTTGTTATGAATCTGGATATCGCTGCGTCAACGATATCATGGCATCTTAAAAAACTCATTGATGCCAACATTTTGAATAAGGAAGTTGAGGGTAGGAAATCATTTTATTCCATTAAAAATCCAGAACTTATTAAGAAAGTCCTGATAAAAAATAAAGATAGTTTCCTGGATATTGTAGTTGACAGATTTATAGAGATGTGGGAGACATGACAGTTCAATAACTGCTCTATTATTCGATAAGCATCCCACAAATTGCTTAAGTACAGGTATCTTATTACCAATCTGTAGTTAATAAATTGCAAAGAAATAAAAAGAGGCGATATATAAAATGAACAGAAAAATAACCGCTTTGGGTATCCTGTTATTAGCTGGTGTTGTTATTGCCGGAGCGTCGGGAGCTTTAGCATCAATATCAAAAACGCACACAACAGATAAAGCAATAAACGCACTTAGTTCAGTGAAAGATAACAAAGATGTAAAAGTGACAGTAGAAGATGCAAAGAAAATAGCACTATTAGCAGTTCCGGGCACTGTAATTAAAGAAGAACTGAAAACTGAGAAGGGAAATGTTGTATATAACATAGAAATCAGCAATGGAAAATCAAATACTGCTGTAAAGATAGACGCAGTAACTGGAAAAGTTCTGGAAAAGGAAATCGAAGATTGAACATAGGCGTAGCCAGGGAAATCTTGAGGATAGCAAGTTGAATCCACAGTTCATAATAGATGTTCGGTCACTTTCAAAGAAATACGGCGATCATTTCGCAGTCGACAGCCTAAATTTAAAAGTGGCGGAAGGTGAGATTTTCGGGTTCCTCGGTCACAATGGTGCAGGTAAGACTACTACGGTCAACATGCTGACCACATTGCTGCAGCCAACTTCTGGAAGTGCCTTAGTTGCTGGTTTTGACATATTGAGGGAGGGTGTTGAAGTGCGTAAACGAATAGGATATCTTCCTGAGAACGTCCAGTTATATGATTCGATGAGCGCCTTTGAGAACCTTGAGTATTTTGCAAAACTCTCCGGGATAAGCAAACCGGGGGAGAGGATCCTCCAGGTGCTTGATTTCCTTGACGCCGCCGGTTATCGCGACAAAAAAATGGGCACGTTATCCAAGGGTATGCGGCAAAGAATAGGTATAGCCCAGGCAATACTTCACGAACCCAAAGTGCTGTTCCTTGACGAACCGACGTCCGGTTTAGACCCTTTCGGCGTGAAACAATTACGCGGAACCCTGCTGCGGTTGAACAAAGAAAGCGGGATGACCATCTTCATGAACACCCACCTTTTATCTGAGGTTACGAAGATGTGCTCCACGATAGGCGTGTTGAGCCATGGAAAACTGATACACGCAGACTCCCTGGCGAATACAATGAGGCGCTTTAACGATGAGTCGTCTCTTGAACAGGTATACCTGACAATCGAAGAGGGACGTTATGAAAAATAGCGTCACTATCGCCCGCCACGAAATCCAATCACTGTTCCGGGAGCGGACTTTTATCCTGCTTCTGGCGGTCTTTGCCGCCATGACACTCGCATCAGCTTACATCGGCTGGTCATCCCAGCATACAATAGACCAGGTATACATCGCAGCAGCCGAACAGATGCGCCAGAGCGGAAAAGTCGCTCCTCCCTCGCCATTTGCCGACTATCCCCACCTTGCCCTCCTCAAGAACATGATGATATATATAACCCTTATCGGGGGACTGCTCGCCATAAGTACAGGTTATGCCGCAGGCATGCGCGAACGTAAAGCAGGTGTAGTAAAACTGCTTTTTTCAAGGCCTGTAGGAAAAGAAGAATTCCTGCTCGGCAAATTGCTGGGGATAGCCTTTGTACTTGCGGCTGTGATGTTCCTTGATGCTGCCATAAGTTTGGTATCTTCCGCAGCTCTGGTAAGCCTAAACGTCCAGGATATAATCCGTTTGTTCAGCTTCTATGGTTTTTCATGGGTTTACCTGCTTGGTTTTGCGCTTCTCGGATTTAGCTCCGCTCTGGTTAAAGATGATGAGGTTGTGGCTCTTCTGATTCCCATTATTTTCTGGGTTGCGATAACGTTTGTACTGCCTGAGCTGGCATCCGCTCTTTACCCCACCGGTTCATTGAACCCGACACTGCCGCAGACTGACATCCTCCAGAGCCCGACACTTCAGACTATACATGGTGCCGTATACCCCTTCTCTATTTCGGAACACTACAAAGAAACAGCAGCGACCATCCTTAACATCAATGCCGATGCACCAGTTCATTCCGGCATACTTAATATTGTCACAACATTCTGCTGGATGCTGTTGTGCCTCGCGGGAAGCTCAATCGCCGTGCGTTCATTTGACAAAACCCGATGGTGAACCATGAACAATTCCTTAATAATCGGCAGAAAAGAATTCAAAGACATACTCCACAGCGGTCTGTTCCTGACAGTTCTCCAGCTCCTTCTGGCGTTGACAGCCACATCTGTCATCGTCTCTTCTCTGGTATTTAAAAGCCAGGTCAGCTCATACCAATCTTCCTTCCATATCCTGAAAGAACTCGGCAAACAACCGGGCGGCCCTGAACCTCAATTATTCCCCCTGAATTTGCTTCGCGGGGCCGTGGATTACCTTGAAATAGCCGGTGCAATACTCGGGATCCTGCTCGGCAGCCTCACCATAGCCAGGGAAAAAAACACGCAGACACTGAAACTCATCCTGACACGACCGGTCAGCCGTAAAGACTTGTTATTCGGGAAGATGCTGGGAAATGCTACCTTCATAGGCATCGTGCTGGTATTTGTCGGCTTGTTCGCCTTTTTAAGTCTCGTATTTGTCGCGGGCGCAGTATTGGCTTTAACCGAGCTCATCAAGTTACTGCTGGTGCTGGTAATTTCATGGATTTACATAATGGCGTTCTTTAGCCTTGCAGCATTCCTTTCCCTGGGTATGAGGACTCTTTCAAACGCCCTGATATTGGCTTTCACCATTTGGCTGGTATTCGTCCTCATACTGCCCCAGATAGGCGATACGATGGATCCTGACAACCAGGTGCCAGGGGGCTTCTTTAACAGCATACACTTCAACAAGGAACAGGAAAAACAGGTTCTCGCAAGGTTTGGCTCATATGAGAACGCCAGGAACTTCATTGAGGAACTATCCGTGACAAAGCACTATGAGCGCACCGCTTTTGCTCTCTTTGGCATAAAACCTGAATTCAACGGTATGCAGGTACCGGATATACTGGGTCAAAAATGGTTTGATATCCTGGTGACCGTGCTGTTTTTTGCTACCGGGACCTTTGCAAATTACTCTATACTTAATAAAAAAGACATACTTGTATGGGATTAAATATGAAACAAACGAAAATAATTGGATTGGTGCTGTTTTTATCCGTGATAGTGATCCTATCAGGATGCACTGCACCACAAAAAACTCAATATAACGGAAGCAACCAGGTCAAAACCCTGACAGAGATACCCGATAACGCCAAAAAACTACTGGGACTCGACCCCATGAGCAATGATACTGACGGCGACGGCGTAGACGATTTGAACGACTCAACACCCACCTTTGCAGATGTGCCTCTACAGGCTTCAACCGGCCCGGTGGGTTTCAGGATACAGAGCATACTTGTTGAAAACAACTATGATGAGGCAGCAAAACAGGCCGCGCCTGACCACTTAGAGCTGGTGTTGCAGAGCACAACCGGCAAAGACATAGGCAACCTGACGGTATATTATATCATCACAGACGCAAAAATAAACAAGACAGAATCATATATAAAGCCACTGAAGGGTTTTGTCCTGAAGGCTAATGAAATAAGAACCATACACTTTGATGCAGGACAGAAGCCAGACCACTTCCGCGCCAACCCGAATAGCATATACTACACAACAAAAGACGAGCTGAACTTTACGGTCACAATAAACGCGGACGGCTACGAAGCCCAGACAATACAGGTGAAAAAAGATGCAGGCGGTGCAGAATCACCGGATTGAACCCTGAACGGGGCTATTATTCCGCAGGGTTCATAGAAGGTTGTATATCAATAGTTTTTCAGCAGGCATTGGGAGGATTTGACACCTTTCAGTGCAAGGGTATCAGCAGAAGGTTGATGATTGATATTATTCGCTTTTCATTTGACGTGAACTTGTTATCCACGCTTTTCCACCGCCTGTAATCAGGAGGTAAAGACCGATAACTAAAGCAGCATCCACTTGTATTGCAAAACCGGTGCCAGCGCCCACGGCACAGGGTATAATTAATGATACTGGTTGGGTAGCCGTACATGCAACCAGCAAATATACGAATGGAAGGCACATTATGAGCCCGATTATCCGTAAGTAGATTTTCTTCATGGCTCATTGCGCCTATTTAAAAGCAGTAAATTTGTCTCTGGATGCGCCGCACAGGGGACATTTATCCGGCGCTTCTCCTTCCAGGGTATATCCGCAAACTTCGCAGACCTGTATGTCCCCGAGTTTAGCGTCCTTTCCTGAATTAACCGGGTCTAATGCTTTTTCATAAAGTTTCTTATGCATTTTTTCAGTGCCGTATGCCCATTCAAAACTTTTTTGTGCGCCTTTTTCTCCCTGGAATTTTGCTACTTCAAGATATACTGGATACATTTCATCAATTTCAAATGTCTCGCCAGCGATGGCCAGTTTGAGGTTTTTCCTGGAATCGCCGGGGCCAAAAGCTGCCATGCTGTTTGCGACAAATCCCCCATCAAGGTGTTTCAACTCCCGGTAATGGTCTCCTGCATGTATATATTCGGCATGGGCGATTGCGCGGAATAAGCGGGCTACATTATTGAATTTCTCTTTTTCAGCCTGGTTTGCAAAATGCAAATACCTCATATGTGCCTGGCTCTCTCCTCCAAATGCATTAATGAGATGCTGTTCTGTCATTTTCTTCATACAAAAACCTCCTTTTAATAAACTCCCATTATTTGTATTTATACTTAACTTTGCCACGGGTTCTGGCATGACATAACAGAACCGCAATTTAGCAAGCTATTTATAGGCTACGATTACAAATGATATTGAGTTGATGGCTCACAACCTCATTAGATTTGTAATCGTACATTGATATGCAGGTGGGAAAATATGATAGGGTATAAATTTTATACAAGGCGTGCCCTCCGATGTAGGTTTAGATGAAGCTGTGGGCGGCTCTCTACGCGATGACCTGGATTGTGTTCATCGAGTTCCTCCTCGCGATGACACCTGGCGGCTCGCCGGTTCTGATTTACCTGCACGTCATCCTCGGCGTTGCCATCATGGGCCTCGCGTTCTACAACTTCTCAGGGATTCGCAAGACCCGCGTCCCGGGCCGCGTGAAGCGCATCGCGCAGGCGAGTTTCAATCTCTCCATGGTGGCGGTTATCCTCGGAGCCCTCATATTCTTTAACATCGGCAAGGCACGGTCCGTCCCGCCGGTCAATGTCTCGGTTTACGGGCTCATCCTTTTTTTCCACGTCGTCGCCGCCTTCGCGATCATCACCCAGGCCGCCGCAATCGCGATTGCATACGATATGTGGGAAGACCGCGAGTTCTTAGAGGAAACTGAGCCGGGAATCGTGCCGCCTATGCCCGTGCCACAGAAAGGCGACCGCTGAGCCGGGGAGGATGTGACCCACAAATCAAGAACAGCTAATTCAACTCAACCCTTTCGCCAGTCACCATGAAAACCACGTTCTCGCAGAGATTCGTTATGTGGTCGCCTATCCTCTCAAGATACCTTGCTACAAAGGTCAGGTGCTGCGCCCCTGTTATCTTT
>CABMII010000094.1 GCA_902386255.1 uncultured archaeon | reverse complement strand
TTTACAAAAATAAATGCAAAAGAGTCTCATTTTTCGTTTTGTGATGGAAAATAGAAGTATTTGATTTGAGGTTAAATAGAGTATTCAGAGTAGCTTGTTCGGAACTAAGCTAACTCGGAAGTACTGCGATTCGGTAGCATTATATATACATGCTTTGCCTATAGAATGATAGGCAAATACCCTTACATCACTATCTATGTCTTGGGTCATCTGATACAAATCTTTCCAAGCATGTTTTTTGTCAATGATATTCGGAAAAGCCAAGCCCAATGCATCTGCTACACGTTGGCGAACATCACTGTCCTTGTCTTGCACCATTCGATGTAAATCCTCCCACGCCTGTTTTTTATCAGTAATATTCGGAAAAGCCAAGCCCAATGCATCTGCTACACGTTGGCGGATATCACTGTTTTCGTCTCGCATCATTCGATGTAAATCTTCCCATGCCTGTTTTTTATCAATGATATTCGGAAAGGCCAAGCCCAATGCATCCGTTGCACGTCGTCGTACATCGTCGTCTTTATCATTCGTAAGAAGGTGCAGGTCTTCCCACGCCTGTTCCTTATTTGGGATATAGGGAAAAGCTAAACCTAAAGCATTTGCTGCTCGGCTCCGCACAATATTATCTTTGTCATATATAAGAGAGTGCAGGTCTTCCCATGCTTTTTCTTTGTCTGAGATATGTGGAAAAGCCAATCCTAAAGCGTCTGTTGCTTCCCTCCTTAAGTCATTATCTGAATCAGGCATCATATTATGTAAGTCCTCCCACGCTTGCTCTTTGTTTGGGATATGTAGAAAAGCTAAGCCTAAAGCATTTAATGCAGATTTACGCACATTTCTATCTATATCTTGGATCATCCGATGCAGAACTTCCCACGCCCGTCCTTTATCTGGGATATGTTCAAAAGCCAAACCCAAAGCATCTGCTGCGCTCTGACGCACATCTTTCTCCGTACCCTGAGTTATACTAATAAAGTCTTCCCACGCTTGTTCTTTTTCTGTGATACACGGAAAGGCCAAACCTAAGGCTTTTGTTGCTCGCAGACACGTGTCCTTATCCATATCCTGAGCCATCCGAATAAGGTCTTCCCACGCTTGTTTTTTATCTGGTATATACGGAAAAGCCAAACCTAAGGCATTTGCGGCACGTCGCCTTACACTGCAATCCTTATCTCGCGTCAAATAATGCAATTCTTTCCATTTCTTTTCCGTATCTGAGATATACGAAAAAGTCAAGCCCAAGGTATCTGCTCTGTGTTGACGCTTACTACTATCTTTGTCCAGATTTATCCGAGTCAGTTCTTCCCATGCTTGTACATTATCATTCATATGGTGAGAAGCCAAAGCTAAAGCTTTTACTACACGCTCACGTACTTCGCTATTCATATCATTGGTCATGCGAATCATATCTTCCCACGCTTGTTCTTTGTCAATGATATAAGGAAATGCGCCTCCAAGTGCTTCCGCAGCAACCTTGCACACATTGTTGTCATTATCCTGAGTAAGCCGAATCAGGTCGTTCCACGCCTCTTGTTTGTGTTTATCAGGGATATGGGAATGTGAGGCGCCAAGGGCCTTTGCAGCGCCCCTTCGCACAGAGTTATCTTTATCCTGAGTGAGTCGATGCAGGTCGTTCCACACCTCTTGTTTGTGTTTATCGGAGATATGGGAATACACTGCACCAATAGTTTCTGCAGCGCTTCTTCGAACCGAATTGTCTTTATCCTGCGAAAGTAGATGCAGATCGTTCCACGCCGTTTGTTTGTGTTTTTCAAGGAGATTAGAAAAAATATTATTGAGGTATTCTAGTGCTTTTCTTCTCTCCTGCGCGTCCTCACTTTGCACACTCTTGTGAATCTCTTCATAATCTTCCAATACCATCACCGATTAATCTAATACATCTTACTATTTAAATTGTTTATATTTTATGATCGAGTTTTTGCATGGTAAGACGCTTTCTAACAATAATACTTAATAACTATGGATACAAATCATAACTTGGTGTGATCGATCAGTTATCAGTCTGGCGCCTTACCCGGCTAGACTACCTCGGCATGATTTCCAATCATGCTTTCAGGTTATTTGAGTTATATCCAAGCGGAGTGAAAGTATTATTTCGATTGCAAGCAAATCCTTAAATAAAGTGGAAACAAAAGGTAGTTTGGTACGATCAATCAGAAATCAGTCTGTCACCAGACTGCCGGGGCGCTCGCTCGATGCCTGCGCCCTTGTATTCATTCTTTAAATGCTATTCCGCAGGTCATCAGTTAAGAATTCGAACACGGATGACACTGATTAGACGGATTTCCACGGATTATTTTTATCCGTGTGCATCTGTATCATCCGTGCAATCCGTGTTCTATCAAGTTTTCCCCACCACCACTGATGAAGTATGAATGGTCTCGGTCAAATCCACTGCAATTTAAGCTCATATTTAAATAAAACCCTCGCCTAAAAGCAGAACAACAACATCTGCGTTCATCTGCGGTTAAATGAACCCAGATAAAACGCATAAACAAATGGAACCTTATGAGCAAAATATTCGAAATCACCCATCGCGATGTAGCAGCCAGACTCGGCAAACTTGTTCTAGAAAATGAACTTTCAATCCCTGCAATCATCCAGCTTAATAAAAAAGATAGCTCCATAGTCGATTCCGGCTCTCTCTGGAAAAGGACCGCGCTCCCTGTGGATGCCGAAAAAATAGTCATACATCCCCACAAATCACTGCCCCTCTATACAAGAGAGGAAATCATAAAAGAGTTCCAGGAGGAAGTGAAAACCGCGTCAAATTTTGCCCACACAGGCGCCGTCATCCATCCATTCGCCAGCCAATACCCGGCATCAGACCTCTACGTCCTCGGCGCCGCAAAGCAGCTTGAAAACAGGGCGCGCGAACTCGTGGATTCGATTATCAGGCTCAAGGAAAACACGCGCGCCGACTCGCTCGTCTATGCGCCCGCCCTTGCTACGCCTGAAAACCTCTCTATGCTTGTGTATCTGGGCGTGGATATTGCGGATGAGACCCTACCGATTATCAAAGGATACCAGGACATTTATTTGACAAACTCCGGCGAATATCACGTCGACAGGCTGCATGAATTCCCCTGCTCCTGTTCCGTATGTCTTACAAATACTCCTGCGGAGCTTCTTGAAATGCCCAAAAAAGAGCGCGCTGAATTGCTGTCTTCACATAACTGTTTAAATCTTGCCGGAGAACTGCGTGCCGTCCGCGAGCACATAAGGGCTGGGCATCTTCGAGAGTACGTGGAACGCCAGTGCAGGGCGCGCCCGTGGCTCACTGCTGCGGTTCGCCTTGTGGATGCCCAATACGGGTTCCTTGAAAAAAGGACTCCGGTTTTCAGGGCAAGTACGCTTTATGCCAACACATCAGAATCGCTGAACCGCGTGGAAATCAGGAGGTTTGCGCAGAGGGTCGTGGAACGCTACACGGCGCCTGAACTGGATACGCTTGTGCTTCTTCCCTGCTCGGCAAAAAAACCTTACTCGATATCCCTTTCCCACCAGAAATTCATCAATGCCTTGGGAAAGTATCGAAAATTTGTGCATGAAGTGATAATCACATCTCCGATGGGTGTTGTCCCGCGCGAGCTTGAACTGATGTACCCGGCTGCACATTATGACACTCCTGTAACAGGGCACTGGGACCTTGAGGAAAGAGCATGGGTAGGAGGATGCCTGCGCTCGTATCTTGATAAGAACAAATATAAGAACATCATCGCTCATGTGCACGGCGCATACAGGGAAATATGTGAATCCGTGGAAAGCGAGCTTGGTCTTGAATTTATTTATACAGCCGATGAGGGCGTTACTCAAAACACATCCCTTGATAAACTGAGAAATACCGTTTCAGAGCTTGAACACACAAAAAAGCGTGGAACCGAAAATGCAAACCTTGATGTTATCCGCGCGAGCGCTGATTACCAGTTCGGGTGCGGGGCGGGCAATATGCTTGTCACGGATGATGCAAACGTGAGAGCGCCGTATCCCAAGTTCCAGTTATTCGCTGGAAAACAGCAGCTTGCAACGTTGATACCGCAGTATGGCACAATCGCCCTGACAGTAGAAGGAGGAATGCGGCTTCGCGATTATCCATTCTATAAGGTAAAAATTGGCGATTTCACTCCCCACAGCAGTATCCTTGCGCCGGGCGTGCTTGATGCTGACCCGCAGATTCGTCCCAATGATGAGGTGATTGTTGAGGGGGAGAAGTTTTTCGGAGTCGGGCGCGCGCTGATGAGCGGATGGGAGATGAAAGAGTGCGGGAAGGGAGTGGCTGTGGAATTGAGGCATTCGAAGAAGATTGATAAGTGAAATTTTAATGGAGATAATTAAACTTTTATTTATCAGGTTTTTTACCAAAGCAGTGGTCTGCGTGTTTTCGAATTTATGCAGCATTTCGGAGGAGCCAGCAAACCGCACATGGCTGTTATCCGAAGGACAACCCAATTTTGACAGTTAAATAAAATAAGTGTCCTTAGCATGTTTATGCTGATTTCCTATGAAACAAACAAAACTAAGGACGGATGAAATTATCCCCAACGATAATATATGCTTTCCCATTGGCACGA
>CABMII010000093.1 GCA_902386255.1 uncultured archaeon | reverse complement strand
TCATCTGAAAACCATTCATTATTTATAGATAGGGAATAAAAAGTTTAATTTAATTATTATGTAGACCCTACAAAAAATTGAACTACCGTTTTTGGTTATGGTATTATTTTATAAACTCCGGTTTAACCAATTCTCTGTTATACTCTAATAACGGCTCCTAAGAGTAGCTGACCGCGCCTACCCCACCTTCTCCCTCATCATCTCCACCCCTCGCTCCAGCGCCTCCTCAATCCTCGTGGCATCAGTGCCTCCACCCTGCGCAATCCCCGGCTTCCCGCCACCTCCGCCGCCCACGAGCTTTGACATCTCGCGAACGATAGCGCCTGAATTCACGCCCATCTTCTGGGCGCGCGCGCCTGCAGCTACCACAAGCTTCACTCCGTTAAGGTCGCTTGCAAGAATCGCCACAACATCGTCATTCTTGCTGAACTCGGTTGCTGCTTTGATAAGCTCCTCAACATCTGCATGTGGGATTTTCTTTGCGAGCACCTTCAGGCCGTTTATTTCCACGGCATCGCCCATCATACCTTTCACCCTCGCTTCCGCAAGTTCAGCCTTCAGGCGCTCGTTCTCTTTCTTGAGTTCTTTCCATTCCTCGAAAAACCTGTTCACGGTATCGGGAAGCTGCTCAGGCGACACCCGGAGCGCCTCTGAAGACTTATTCAGCAACTCGTCCCTCTCCTGAACACGTTTCACAGCAGCCTCGCCTGCCGAGAACTCGATACGCTCAACGCCATCCTGTATCCTCTCTGTCTTTATGAGCTTGATAGGTCCGATAAGCCCGGTGTTCGAAACATGAGTCCCGCCGCAGGCCTCCACATCATTTCCCACACGCAGGATGCGTATCTCCTTTCCCGGAGGCACACCGCCCTGGTACAGCACAAACCCGTATTGTTTTTCAGCCTCAACCCTGTCCATCCAGTCAATAAATACAGGCTGGTTTTTCATTACCGCTTTGTTCGCAAGCAGCTCGATTTCTTTGAACTCCGAATCTGAAATGCGTTTATAATGCGTGAGGTCAAGCCTGGCCCTGTCTGTGGATTTTTGCGCGCCGGTCTGCCAGATGTGTTTTCCCAGCACGGTTTTTGCTGAATCGTTCACAATGTGCGTGGCAGTGTGGTGTCTCATGTGTGCAAGGCGGCGCTCCCAATCGATTATTCCTTTTACCTTATCGCCTTTCTTAAACCCGAAATCAGAATCGGTTTCGTGCACGATAACGCCATTTATGTTCTGTGCATCCACCACATTCGCAACATAATCATTGACCGAAAGCGTCCCGTGATCAGCGGGCTGGCCGCCGCCTTCGGGATAGAACAATGTCCGGTCAAGGATTACATTGTTTTCAATAACATCAAGAACTTTTGCTTCAAACTCCATTTGTTCGGGATATTCATAATAGAGCTTTCGCGTTTGGGGCAATTCCAGAGGAAGCTTTTCTTCTTCCTCAGTTTGCGCCTTGCTATGTGATTGTGCGACAAGAGAGTAGAATGTGTCTGGAAGCTCGACTTCAACTCCCACTTCTTTTGCAACTTCGCGTGTAATCTCAGGCGGGATGCCGTGCGTGTCGTACAGCTGTATAAGCTCTGCAAGCGGGATTTTCTGTTTTTTCTCACTGAAATGCGAAGCCGTCTTTTTTACAAGTTTCGTTCCCCGCTCGATGGTATCAGCGTATTTTTCCTCTTCAAGCGCCACGATTTCATGAATTGTATCAAGCCGCTCCCTGAACTCGGGGTATTCGGGGAAATTCCTTATCTGCATCTCGATTATCTCAATAAGAGGCTCTCTTATATCAAGTTCCTTCATCAGGCGAAGAGTCCGGCGAAGCACAAGCCTTGCGAGATAGCCTGCTTTTACGTTCGAGGGTATTATGCCGTCCCCGAACATGAACGCCAGGCATCTTGAATGGTCGGTGATAGAATAAACAGTCTCCACTGGCACCATAAGCTTCTGGAGTTTCTCAACAGTTGTGCCTATGCTGTCTGCAACCTTCTTTCTTAACTGAAGGAGATTTGCCTGCCCGCTAATATCCATTACACCGGCTAATCTTGCATTCTGCGAGAATATTTCTGCATATTCCAGATTTTCAATAGAGTGTTCAATACCGGCAAGGTCCATGAGTTCATTTACAATTTTCGGGAACACCGCATCGTATATCGTTGGTGAGCCTTTGGACGCCCACACGAACCTTTCAAGACCGTAGCCCGTGTCCACGATGTAATTATCCATCTTCTCGTAGGTTTCGCCTTTAATTTCGATTGAGCCGCCTTTTGTCTGCTTCAGATCCATGAAAACAAGTGTTGCAAGTTCAAGCCCTGCCACAAGCACTTCCACACTTGGCCCTGCGTTGCCGCCGCCTGCCCACGGTGATTCCTTGTAAGTCACAGCGTTCAGGTCAAGGCCGAGACTCGCGAGCAAAGAATCACACAGCTCCACCGTCCTGTCTTTCCAGTATATTTCCTGCCCACGCTTGTTGAAACAGTGATGCGCCATCATCTCAAAGGTGGTCAGGTGACGGCCGCTTCGTCCCACAGCATCAAGGTCATCGAGACGAATGCAGGGCTGCGAAATGGTCAGGGGATTCGCGGGCGGCGGAACAAGCCCTGAGGTTACAAAAGGCTGGAAATCTGCGATAGAAGCTATTGTAAGATAAATATCGTCACGCCAGCGTGCGATTACCGGATATCTTTTAACACGGGTATGCCCGTGCTTTTCAAAAAAAGATAAATATGCTTCACGCATGGAAGATATGTCGTATTCTTTCTTGAACACCGGGGCGCCGATGAATGAATAGGACACACAGGGCGGGTCCCCGCAGAATTCGGTTTCAGCATCCCGCGTCCAGAAGTTCTTGCCGCATTTCGGGCACTGTTTGCGCACAAATCCGTTCTCTTTGAAATAATCCAGCTGGTACTCGTCATTAAGCATAATATCCGGGGTAGTAATTGTAAAGGGAATAGATAATTATATCTGGAAAAATAGCGGGTTCGGTTTTTGTTGGTAGTTTTGGTTATATGCAACACTTTACCTATTTTTGAGCGTATTTAGATGCAGGCAATGGACTTTAGGTGCAGATTGGTCAAATGTTAAACCGATTAACTTTATAACAAGTTTTGATTATCTTAATCATATGGCTGAAATACCTCAATTATTAGATAATGCATGGAAAAACTTTGTTAAATTTTATGATAAGCGATTTTCATATTATCAGGATTATGACCCACAAGCTCATAATTGTGTATGTTGGAAAGAAATTGATGTCATGGGGCATTTGATGAGATTTTTATATGAAGAATTTAAAATAATAAAAATAAATAATATAGAAATCCATCTTAATTGCCCATTAAAACCAAACAATTATCTTATGGAAGGTAATGAAGATTTTTGCAGTTCGTTGGAATCATTACAAAGCCTTTTTGCAGGGCGTCGTATAGAAGTGGATATAGCATTTGCAAAAGAAGATAGTGTACCGTTTGAATTATGCCTTGAGGCTAAACATTTTCATTATCCTGTCAGTACTTCCGAATACCCTGACTTCCGAACAAAAGATCATATTCAGCCATAGACTCCATAAATCAACCGTAAAATATAATTATGATATTATCCCATCTAAAAATATAGAGGGGATAATAAAAT
>CABMII010000092.1 GCA_902386255.1 uncultured archaeon | reverse complement strand
GGCACCTGAATTTAACGGGAATTTCTGAAAAAACACTAGAAATGATGGGGTTCAAGGATTTACTAAAGGAAACTACAGCTGTTGATTTTAAGTTGTAGGGGGGAAAATCTAAACTGTTCAGGTTATTTAGAATAAGAGACCATGCAAGAATCGCTTGGTCTAATTTCCCCCATATATAACTCTGTATTCCAACAGAATTAATAGCATCATAATTTTCTGCAATTTCTATCAGTTCTTTAAAAATATTAGCTTCGTTCAGAACTTCAAAAAGCAGATAAATCGAATCAAACTCTGATTTAACTTTTTCCATCGCTTCACAATATATTTTCTTCCTATTTTCCAGCGCTACCTCTTGTTTACTTCTAAGATAATTTCTGAAAAGGGGATGGTATATCCGATAAAATTCGTCATCAAAGATTAAAATTCCTCTATCTTTAATATCACTTAATGCAGTATCCATATCTTCACCACAAAAGGCAACTATTAACTTTAAAGTCAAAATCGGAGGCGCAAGCGCCAGCTTTTTTATAACGTCCTGCCCATCTTTTCCTATGGTCTCTAAAACTTCCTTATGAATTCGGTCGAGAGTATGTTTAATGTTCTCGTCCTTTAATGTTTTCAGGAATTCAAGCCTTTCTTCTTGGGTATTTTTATTATCGCAGATATGCGTAAGCGACCTTGCGATGTAGGGGTAGCCTTTTGAAAGTGAGGTTATCTTCTTCACAACAGCATCAGAAAAATTCGGGCATTCTTTTCTTACTATTTTCTCTATATCACCATCACTCAATCCCTTCAATTCAACTATTTGGTCATAACTTATCTTCATCTCAACATCAGGCAAGTAAGGAGCGGCAATTTCAAGAACAAATCTCAACCTTTCATTTCTATGAGTGGCTACGAAAATAGTTTCAATCTCTTCTTTCTTTAATTCATGCGCATTCTCTACGAAAACAATCTTCGCTTCCGACTTTTCCATGTATTCTAAAACAGTAGGCTCTCTTTGCTTCCATGTCGTCCCTGCGCCAGCGCCAAAGCCAAACGCTCCAAGCGAACCTGAAGCGCCTGTTGTTATTTTCTCAGGCAAGAAAAATCGACCTATTTCTTCAGAAAACAACGACCCGTACTCAATATAATGACACTCTTTTTCCTTTTCAAAAAATTCCTCTAAGATTTTCATCAGGTTCGTTTTTCCAATGCCCCTATCCCCTGTTACAACAACGACCCCGTTATTTCTGATTTTTACTTTAAGTTCCTGTATTTCGTTGTCCCTGCCTACAAAATCTTCCCCAAATTGTAGCTCTAAAATTTTCATCATTTCTTAAAATGGGCTAAAAACTCATAAACTCATCGAAGAAATAATTGTTGCTGTAACCTGACACTAACTCGGAACTTCATTCACTGGCTTTGCCGTTGTCGGTCACCGTAACCCTTGTGCCAGGTGTTATCGCGTGTACCGCGTTGGGGTTGTCTGTACGGTCATAGATTTTGGCTCTGCCGTTCTCCCGCAAGGACCTATCAACACGATTTTTCCAGATTTCGTAGGTCTGGAGTTTATATAATGATTTTTTGAGTATATAGGGTTATTGTCCAGTGGAAATGAGGGTACTGACTTAGCCCCTTAACATTTTCATGATATCATGCTTGGTAACCATGCCAATTGCCTTCCCCTTCTCAAGCACAAGCACTGCTGGATTCTTTTCGAGAATCCTTGAAACGGTATTTGCATCCGAGGTAGGCGAGACCGTGGGAAAAGAATCGCCCATAATATTCCTGACAAGAAGATGTGACACCTTTTTTATATCCTGGTCTGTCATCGAGCTCACTATCTGGTCTGTGGAGATGCTGCCAACAGGCACTCCGTTATCGATTACGGGCATCTGGGAAAAGCTGTGTTCTTCCATTATCCTTGCAGCCTCTTCCATGGAACTGCCCGAACTTGTATGTATGATTGGCGAGTGCATGATATCCCTGACCACGATACGTTCTTTCCTTGCTGCATCGAACGCGTTGAATATCTTGCGAAGTGTGGAAAGCCTCGGGTCAACATCCCCGGATTCTATTCGTGCGATAAGAGGCTGGCTTACCCCGGCGCGAGTGGCGATATCGTGCTGTGTCAGTTTGAGTTCAAGCCTCAGTTTTTTTATGTCTTCGGGTGTGGGGAGGAACATTATATTACTATGGGTAATTCTGAAGAATCACACATTATCTTTTCACCTTTTTTTATTTCTATTGAATATTACTACCACTCATATTATAAAACTAACGCAGTAAAAAATTCAGGGTTATATCAGATTTATATTAATGAGAACTGTTTCAATTGATATTGGTAGTTATCCTAATGTGCCCGTGACAAGAAGTTACTTCATGCATTGCCATGCGCTACCCCTTCCGTTTGTGGTAATCCTACTGAGATATGCGCTGGTGGTAACGCCGGGGTGTAAAGCTCTCAGGACAATATGGTGAAATTTGAAAGACTAATTTAAATGAACTGTTAGGATAAAAATAATATGAAGAAACGAAAGTTGAACCACTGAAAGAGTCGTAAACATTAATAAGCGAAAATAGTCTGAAACGCTTAAACCAAAAAGGTATGGGAGTCAGACCATAATGGCTGCATCTACATTATGGGGAACGGACAAATGATTCTCGGCTTATAGGTGGCTTCTAATGTATTCAGAAAATTATGCATAATGTAGAACTTGGTAAACCCAATATGCTCCCAAATGGGTAGGAACTCCGCAAGTAGCAACAATGGCATAAGGGGCAGAGGAGAGAGTAAAAAGCGAATGTCAAATTATAATGATTTGAATAAAGGTTCAAAATTTGCCTTGTTCCGAAAGGAGGCTGACTTACTCTACGGTGTTTTATTGCATGAACTGAGGAACGACCTATGAATGCAAGTTATTCAATTACGCCGAAAGGTGAGAAGCTTGCAAACACTCAACTGGAAAACCAATGGATTAACTTCGATTGGAAGAAAGCAGAGATATTCGTTAATAGGCTTCAATCAAGGATTGCAAAAGCAGTTATTCAAAGTAAATGGTCTCTGGCTAAAAGGATGCAATATTTGCTAATCCATTCGTACTATGCGAAACTGTTAGCAACAAATGACAATACCGGTCTAATTTTCCCCGTTTTCTCCGGGTTAAAAATCCCCAGTTGACAATCTTGGGCTAATAATCCCAGGATTGAGACTATGATTGAAACGGAGGAATGGTTTATGATAAGAGATCTGCATGCGCAGGGTTTGAATATTACCGAAATATCCAATAAAACCGGATTTGATCGGAAGACCGTACGAAAATATTTGAATTTGAGAACAATACCGGAACCAAAGCGAAGAGCAAAAAGAGATAGCAAGCTCGATAACTACAAAGATT
>CABMII010000091.1 GCA_902386255.1 uncultured archaeon | reverse complement strand
TTAGATTTGATGTTTTTTTGCTACTTATTGAAGGATGGGTCAGAAGGAAGTTAAAAATGAGAATTGCTGTGGAGTGTTTGAGATGAGAGATTTTGAAAGATTTTTTAGCGAAGTACTGATATTGAATATAATGTAGACCTAAAATTCCTGTTTTTCCTCAAATTTTAACGCATCGCGCAGTTTAAAATTCCCTACATACAGCGCCGCCCCGACTACAACCCCTTTTGCTCCTGTTTTTTTTATTTCTTCGATATCTGAAAGCGCGGTGATGCCGCCTGAAGCTATCACCGGTATGCCAAGCGCCTGTGCAAGTTCCCGGGTCGGCTCCGGGTTTATTCCTTTTAGCAGTCCTTCAGTATCGATATCTGTGAAAAGGATGCTCCCGGCTCCGAGTTCTTCAAATTTCCTGCCGAGTTCGATTGTAGTGTAAGCAGACTGTTTTGCCCAGCCGTGTGTTGTTACCCTGCCGTTTTTGGAATCAAGGGCAACCATGATGCGCTCGCTTCCAAATTCACCGGCGAGTTCTCCTACAAGTGAAGGATTGTTTATGGCAGCCGTGCCGAGAATCACCCGATTTACGCCAAGAGCAAGAAGCCCCCTGGCGTCTTCTTTTGACCTTATCCCACCTCCAACCTGCGTTTCGACCTTGAATTTTTTTATTATTGATTCGATTATGGAGCTGTTTAACCTCTGTCCCCCGATTGCGCCGTCAAGGTCGATGAGATGCAAAATACTTGTGCCTTCATCAACCCAGCGCGCCGCAATGCCAAGCGGGTCGTCAAGCGATACGCGCTCGGTGCCAGGGATTCCCTGTACTAAGGAGACGCATTTTTTGTTTTTGAGGTCGATAGCGGGGATGACTTTGAACATTTGTTACCACATCACACATACATAAAATATAAATGCTATGCCCAAGTATAGTGGTTGCCCGCATGTGAGGGCTGCGCCGGAAAAATCCGGGGCTAAAGCCACAGGAGGAATCAGATGGCTAAAAAAGAAGAACCTAAAGAAGTAAAAGAAACAAAGAAGGAAGCCCCCAAGAAAGAGGCTCCTAAGAAAGAAGCGCCTAAAGAGGCTGCAAAAGAAGAAAAGAAAGAGAAAAAAGAAGAGAAGAAGCACGAGCCTAAAGGGGAAGGCGAAGGGAAAGAACATCAGAAAAAAGAGCGAAAAGGAGCTCCTAAAGAGGGGAAAAAGGAAGCCCCGAAATTAAAAGAAGGCGAACCTGAGATAAGACACATAGTGCGCATAGCAAACACAGACCTTGAAGGCAGAAGAAGCGTGGTATATGGCCTCACCGGAATAAAAGGAATCAGCAGGCGCATAGCAAAAATCCTTACTGTCAATGCAGGTCTTGACCCGCAAGCGACAATAGGATATCTCAAGGATAATGAAATAGAAAAATTACAATCATCTGTAGATAACATAACTACTATTGTTCCAACATGGATGGTCAACAAGCAAAATGACATAATGTCAGGCGAAGACAGGCATCTTATCGGAATAGACGTTATGCTGGGACTTAATGAAGATTTGAACCTGATGAAAAAGATGCGTTCATACAAGGGAGTAAGGCATGAAAAGGGTCTTCGGGTACGCGGTCAGCGCACCAGGTCAACCGGCAGGAAAGGAAGAACTGTAGGCGTCACAAGGGCAGCAATCCAGGCAAAAGCAGCAGCAGCCAAGGAAGGAGAAAAGAAGGAAGAACCAAAAGGAGCTGGTAAGTAATGGGCTACCCTGGAAAAAACCGCAAATCGTATGAAACCCCCAAGCACCCGTGGCAGGCTGCCAGGATAGAACCCGAGGTCGAACTTGTAAAGAGGTACGGTCTCCGAAATAAAAGAGAGGTATGGAAAGCCCACAGCTCTCTTAAAAAATACAGGGAACTGGCAAGAAAACTGCTTGCGGAGAGCGCAAAAGGGCAACTCAAAGGTCATATAAAGACCGATTCCGAGAACATCCTTAACAGGCTGAAGCGGTACGGTCTCTTGAAAACCGATGCCGGGCTTGATGATATTCTTTCTCTTGAAGTGACCAGTTTCCTTGAGAGAAGGCTTCAGACACAGGTCCACAAACAGGGACTTGCAAACACGATAAGACAGGCAAGGCAATTCATTGTGCATGGGCATATCTCGGTCGGGGGCAGGAAGGTCACTGTCCCGGGTTATATAGTTCCCTCTGATGAGGAATTGCACCTGGATTACTACGGCGGTTCAGCATTATCAAACGAATCGCATGTGTCAAGACCCGCACAGGTTGTAAAGACAATGGCGCAGGAAACCGTAAAACCCGAAACGGTTGAAACAAAAAATGAACCTAAGATGGAGGCTTAACAATGGCAACTGAGAAATGGGGTGTAGCGCATATCTATTCCTCCTTTAACAATACCCTGATAACTATAACTGATTTAACAGGCGCTGAAACGATAGCTAAAAGCAGCGGCGGCATGGTTACCAAAGCGGACAGGGAGGAAAGTTCTCCCTATACTGCAATGCAAATGGCTAACCAGCTCGCTGACAAAATACGCGATAAAGGCGTTACCGGCATTCATATAAAGGTACGGGCGCCCGGCGGCAACATGCAGAGAAGCCCCGGACCCGGCGCAC
>CABMII010000090.1 GCA_902386255.1 uncultured archaeon | reverse complement strand
CACCTGCGTTGCTTCCATTTGCTAAGTGGCAGTCCGGGCATGTGTACGGCGTATCTCTCCTGTCAGGATGGGTGTTGTTAGCTACTGCGTAGCCGCTTGAGTTATGGCATGCCCAACAGCTTGCGTTTATACCGTAATCAATGCCGTTAATGGTTGCGTTTTCTCCGTTAATCCCGGCATGCACGGATATGCTGAAATTCGCGCCGTCTATATAATGCAGGCCGGTGAAGTTCTGGGGATTGGAGTTATTATGGCAATCGAGGCAGCCGGGACCTCCGCCGAGTACCACTTCGTTTGAGTGAAAATCTACCGGCATGCTCTTGTTTCTGGTATGACAGATATAGCACGAATCATTACTTATTGGATATCTATTGCCGAACATGTTGCTGGCGTTTACCTGTGTCGCGTTGCCCCAGCCATCCTTTATTGTTTCATTGCTCTGGTCGTGGCAAAACAGGCAGTCTGTGGTGTTGGGCATGCGGTCTATGGGGACTGTCCAGTGAGGCGGGTCATATTTGTCAACGGGTCCACTGTCATTGTCATACTGTGCATAATAACCTCCGAAATTCGACCTGTTAAAATATGGGGCTGCGTGACATGTCCCTTCTCCTGTAACTGCATTGTAGACATAGCATGTGGTTGGATATGTTGCAGTCCCGCCTTGCGAGGGTACGCTTACGTTAGTGCCAGTTAGGTTGGAGTAACTTGTATGGGAATAAACATAGGGCAGCGTGTCGTTGATATCGCTCCTCAGGGTATAGATAGTGGTCTGGTTCGGGCCAGTGAATATGGAGCTGGCGTTTACATGGCAGTTCTCGCACAGTTTGACGCTCTGGAGGTTCGCCGAGATCGTGTCGGGGTTTCCCGTACCGTGGCAGGCATAGCACGCTGCCCCGTCCACGGTGGCTGAGTTATTTTCCCAGTCAAATCCGCCGCCTGTCTCAAAGCCGCCGTGTATTACCATGGGAATGCGTAAGGGCTGGGAGTGCAAGGTTGTTGCATTGGTATCGTTGTGGCAGTTGGCACAGAAAGAAACCGCCTGGGTCTTTGCAGGATGCCTTGTGATGTTGGCGTACCATTCCGTTGCATTTTCCTGGGATTTGTGGCACAGTATGCAGTTGATACCGGGTTTGATGAGACTGGTGTTGGTGGCGTAGTGTGAAACATTGGAATTTATGGTTGCGTTTACTGCTCCACTGGTATTGAATACCCCCATGCTCTTGATATGGCAGGCTATGCAGTCAACCGAGGAGTTCCAGAAATCGGAGAAAATCTTGAAGTTATCTGTGGTATAGGCCATCGGGATATGATTGTATATTTTCTTTTCACTCAGGTCATTAATCCTGTCCGCATCGGTGTAGGTGAGGTTTGCAGTCGCGTTATGGCATGCAACACAGCCGGTTATTATTATTGTTGTGTTAAACTCTGTGCCGTTGGTATGGCATGCCCAGCACGCTTTGTCCACTAAATCAGATAATTGTGTCGTACTAGTTGCATTTCGGTTTAAATTTTTATGGATTGCATTTGAGGACGAGTTCATTGCAGAAACATCTACTTTAGATATTGAGTTTGTGGTATTTGATACATCATGGCAATTAACACAATCAGAAATACTCCCCCCGGGATGCAATATCACGAGCGGTTCCTGACCTGCTATCGCAAAAGGGGATAGCGAACCCGTGCTGGCGCTTAGCGTGTTATTTGTAATGTCCCGGCTGGTTTCAAGCAATTCCCATTGTGTAACATTCCAGTGATAGATTACAAGCGTTCTTTCATCTACATTGTTGAGTTCGGTTTTGCTGTAGTGTATAGTTACTTCCGCCGATGAAAAGGATATATTCTCCGCGCCTATCTCTACAAATTTTACGACCTTTCCCGGAAGCGGAGCTGACACCGGGTTTTTCTTTCCGAAGTCATCAAGAATGACTTCTCCTTTCCCATGAACCGAAGCATTTTCCAGCTTCAGGGCAGCATTTTTTGTGGAGAGAGCATCAATTTTAAAGGTTTTCGGATTATCCGGCGCTGCGCTGGCTACGGGTAAAAAAAAATCCAGGATTGAATAAAAAATCACTGCGGGTTCAGTGAAAATCGGGAACGATAGCCCGATTAACCCCGAGTTGTTTACCTTACGATAAGATTTGACCAGCGAATTATTTTCAAATATCTCGACAGTTGAATTAACAGGTGAGCCTGATGTATCTATTACACTGATATCCCACTCCGGAGAGGGAGCCACAATCGCAAACACGGACAAAGAGTTCACCGTCGTACTAATAATATTATTTTCCGCATCGATTTTTGTTGGCAGTTCGCTCCATACCTGCAGAGCGCCATCGTACTTGTAAATAGTAAGGTTATTTACATCCAGTCCTTTCACTTCCGCATCCGAATATTTTATCGATATATCTGCATCTGTAAAAGAAACGCCGCTGGAATTGACTTCCACATACTTTACCGGTGTCCCGGGCGCGGATACATTTACACTTCCCGGCTGGTTGATGCCGTAATTTTCCAGTACTACCCTTCCTTTTGGCGAATCCCCTGAAATCTGGAGGTTGATTGACAGGCCCTTGGCGGCAAAATCATCATAACTGATTACAGCGTTGGGGATTCCGTGCCAGCTTATAAGATTGACATCCGGTTTCGGAGGGCCGCTTGATACCCCATCCCCGCTTAAAGATATTGCACCGGTTAACGGATTTCCTGCACTGTCTGTGAATGTTATTTCACCGCTTGTTTTTTGCGCTTCGGTATGTGTAAGTATTGGAGGAAAATACAATAAAGCCGCAGCTATACCTGATAAAACAACAAACACGAATATTATGAGCCTGATATTAGAGAGTCCTTCCTTATCTCGTAAAACATCCATTTTTTTTGACCTTGATTTTCTACATTGTTTTCATTCCAATCCTATTTTCATATTACCTTAATTGTTATTTATGCATGTTCAAAATAAATAGATTTACATGATTTTAATTACATGAACATTAATTATCAATCAGGAATCGGGCATAAGGGCGTTTTGAATGGTATAATCATGAAGTCAAATAATCCGTATGGCGCCCGCTATACACATACCCGACACCAAATGCGGAAAATGCAAGTATGAAGATACTTAAAATGATTAGCCATGCAATCCTTTTTCCGGTCCATCCTGCATTCATCCTAAGATGCAGGCAAATCCCGTATGTGAACCAGGAAATCAAGGACCATGTCTCGATTGGGTCCCAGCCCCAGTACCTCCCCCATGTCTGGTTCGCCCATATCGCGCCTGCTGCTATCATGATAGTAAGGGCGAAAAATCCCATCGCCACGAAACGATACATTAGATCGTCCAATGTTCTTAACCCGGGCAGCCTGTCGTAAAACGAATCCGGGACTCCGGTATTTAAGTGCCTCTCTTTCAATATATAAAGAACGGCAGTGGCTGCCGCTACCATCACCGACCCGAAGCCAAGACTTGCAAAACCCACGTGGGCTATCAACCAGTAACTCTGGAGAGAAGCTGGTATCATCTGGATATCCCTTGAATAAGTCGAACCTATAGCCATCATCAAAAAGGATGCGGGCAGCACTATGAATCCTGCCATCTTTATCTTTTCATATTTTTGCTGGACGAGCAGGAATATTACTACGGAAAACCATGCATATTTTGATAAAACCTCGTACATGCTAATGTAGGGACCGTGCCCGGTTTCTATCCACCGAAGGGCTATGGAAACGCTGTGGAACAGCAAGCCGATAAGGGCGCTGCCGACTGCAAGATTTATTCTTTCTTCTTTCTTGAAGACAAGGCAGTACAGGTATATAGCCGAACTGAGCGCATAAAGCGCTGCCGCGGCCACGTACATAATCCATTCAGTCTGCGCCATGTAACCTCTTTATTTTATCTACAATACCTGAATATTCTTCTTCATATAAAGACCTGAACTTATCAGCCCGCCCCCCGATATAAATTTCCACTGCACCGGAATCCCCGGCAACCTCGACCCATATCCTTTTAGGGATTATAAAGAAAGCTACCATCAGGCTGAATATCATCAATCCGACTCCCGCATACACAGGAAGCGTCCCGTCATCCTTCACCACGTAGAAATTACTCCAGTATTTTATATCGTAAAAGCCCAGTGTTCTGTCAAAACCCAAGTAATTATCGTGTATTTTTATTGTATCATTTAGCCGAAGCGTTCCGTCGTATATTTGCTTTCCGTTATCAAATATCCTCAAAAACATGATGGGTGTTTTTTCGGCTTCGGATTCCATGAGTTTTCCCGTTAAAGGCGCAGTCATGTATACCATCAATCCCCCTTCAAGCCCCGTATCCCCCATTTGAAAAGACGCGACATACCTCCCGCTGTTATCGAGGTCTGATGCGGTTATATACGAGCCGGAATATACCGTCCCGTCAGGATTCCTCAACAATAGCAGCGGCGCAAGACCATAGACGTTCCCGAGAAACGTGTATCCCTTATAAGTCATCATGTGATTCGAATATACGATATCTGTTTTCACTTTCTGGCCATTCTCTATAATGGCAAGCTCCCCTGCTGCTCCGCGAGGCGTATTTGTTTCATCCTTATAATCAGGGAAAAACTTCTCAAGAGATATACCGAATTTGCTGTGTTGTTCATTAAAAAAAGAACCTTCATCGATAAACATATAGTTCCCGTGCTCTTCTTCCAGGGTCTGCCCCTCTATTAATCGCATATCTCCTTCCATCCTGCCCAAACTGCCGTAAACAGCAGCTATTATGATGAAAAGTATGCAGATGTGAAATAGTGGTGTACCCAGTATCCCGAACCTGTTTTTTTCAGCAAGAATGCAATTCCCTTCCTGCCGCACCTTATACCCGGCCGACTTAAGTAAAGAAACGGTTTCCGAAATAACACTACTGCTATCTTTTTTTGTTTTAATTACCGAGCTGTTTTCAAGTCCGGTAATGTATGCCTTTTTTTGGAATTGCGGGGCATTGAGCCTTCGAAAAGCGCTGCTCAGCATCGTTCTTGTGCAGAAAAGAGTATTGATGACAAGAAGCGCTGCGAGATTTAAGAATATGAAGGATGAAAAAAGATGGGTAAAACCGATTTTCCCAAATATATCAGCCTGCTCAGGATGAGTGGACTTCCATTTATCATATACATCAGGCTTGAGCTGCGATTGCTGTGGTACAAGGGTCCCGATTATTGAAAAAATGACGATAAGAGTAATAAGAACTATCGCAAGTTTCCTGGAGCTAAAAAAAGCAGATATCTTTTTCTCAATATTAAAATCCATTATTTTATCTTCCTTGCTTATCGTTTCTCTAATGTATCACGTTGTTTCATGGAATTTATGCAGCATGTCGCTATACCCTTGATAAGTAAATATAAATAACTTTGCAGATGATGTAAACATAAACAAAATGACGCCTCTAAATAAATTAATTTCGCTAATCGCCCTGGGTTCTGTCCTTTTTTTATCGGCGGCCTGGTGGGATTCGCAATCAGGGAACAATCCAACTTATATCAAACTGGGCGGTGTTTCATTTCATACTTCGATTGAACCGGGAATTACAGAGGCAAAGAACTCAAGCAAACCTGTTTTCCTGTATTTCAGGTCGGACACGTGTTACTGGTGCATAAGATTCGAACAGGAAGCACTATCTGATAAAAGGGTCATCGATAAACTCAATAATAATTTTGTCCTTATATCGATAGATACCTTCAAACAAAAAAATGTTTCTCTCAATCTCAATGTACGAGATACCCCGTACATGATTTTCTTTACAAAAGACGGCGAAGAGATATCAAGGGTTCCCGGATACCTGCAAGCGGACGATTTCCTGGGAAAATTAGATTCCGTATTGGATAACCTTAACGAGAACTCTCCGGTCCGGTTATATACTTCTCAATAAACTTCTTTACATCGGGGGGCATCTCTCCTTTCATCTGGTTTGAGAGGTAAGAATCGTTGATGAGCAGCCGCGTGACCTCTATCATGTAGTTTTTCTTAAAATCGCTCATCTCCTCGATCTTTTCAAGCTTTCCCATATAAAAATCCCGGAACGCCCTTAAAAGATGTTTATTTAGCTCCTCCCGCGTCATGTTGACGGGCCTGACTATCGGTTCTATGAGGTTGTATTTTGAATAATCAAATTCCTCTATGAATGGCGCAAGTTCAGGATAAATATCCGAATAAGGCCATGGGGCGATTGCAAGGAAAAACGCAAGGTCAGGGTCATAATACTGCGCCAGTTTTCGTGCCGCTTCTATGGATTCCGGGGTTTCATCAGGCATTCCGAGGACGAATGATGTCTCCGAAATAATACCGGTTTTATTTATAATCCCAATCGCTTCCCTTGACTGCTCTATCCTGATATTTTTCTGGTACCGGTCGAGGGTTTCCTGGCTTGCGGATTCCGCTCCCACGTAAATATGAAGAATACCCGCTTTTTTGTATTTATCAATTATGTCCTTGTCACGAAGGATGTCGTCAACCCTCGTTTCCATCAGGAGCTCAAGGTCAAGTTCTTTTTCAATGAGCAGGTCAAGGATTTCCTCCCACCGTTTGCGGTCATACGTTGGGGTTTCATCAGCTATCATGGCAACATCCACGCCATAGGTACTGTTTAAATATTCAAGCTCGGATACGAAGTTTTCAGGGCTTCTCCCTCTCCATTTCTCCCTCCAGAAAAGACGCTGCGAACAGAAGGTGCATTTCTGGGTGCAGCCCCTTGAAGAACTTACGACTGCAAGTGTGGAATTTTTCTTGGTTTTGAAGGTATAATCCTTCCAATCTATAAGATTCCATGCCGCCGGCATTGCGTCCAGATTTGATATGAGAGGGCGCTCTTTCGTGCAAATGATTTTCCCATCCCGCGCATAAGCAATTCCAGGGACATCCGGGCTTTCTCCTGCAAAAACCCGGCTTAGAAGTTCTGGCGTTGTGATTTCACCCTCGCCGCGAATTATATAATCTACGGCATTTCTCTCTTTTTGCAGGATTTCTTCCCAGCAGAAAGTGGGGTGTATGCCCCCAAGAAGCGTAATTATCCCGGGATTTACCTCTCTGGCTATCCTCAGAACCGCAATAGCATCACAAAGGCTCGATGTATATGCCGCCGTGCCCACTGTATCGGGATTGAAATCTTTTATGCGCTTTTTGATGTCGTCAAAAGTATGGTATTTTGACATCGCATCGTATATGCTGACCTCATACCCGGCTTTTTGAAGGCCTCCCGCAACATATACCATGCCAAGAGGCATCCATGTGCCTGCGGATTCAAGTACACCGCAGTGGTAAGGCGGCGTTATTAACAGGACTTTTTTAGACATTTGGTCTCTTTGGATACCGGTATGATAATTATTTTCGTTTCTTCCAGAACCACAGTGCAATTACTATTGCTATTACTGATGATAATGCGACTACATAGGTTAAATATGATTGTTTCACGGTTTTCACAATCTCTTTCCCATGAAAACTCTTTAATTCCCCATCGACATGGCAGCTCCAGCAATCCTTATTTCCAACATTACTATGTTGCGAATCCGAAGGCAGGGCTGCGGGAGAACCCCATGCTTTTCGTATAGTTTCATTGCTCTGGTTGTGGCAAAAAACGCAATTTTTTGAATCCGGCATGTAATCAACCGGAGAATTCCAGTGGTAAGGGTCGCCCCTGTCAAATAATGTGCCTGTATAATTTGTATTGAAGGAAAAATAACCGCCTGCTTTTGCTTTATTCCCGAACGTCACGCCGTGGCATGAACCTTCGCCTGTTGCTGCATCAAATCCGAAGCATGAAGACCTTGTATTTCCTAAAGAAGACTGGTCTGTCACATTGATTGGAGAACCTGTGTAATGGGAATAGACAATCGGGATATAATTTGCAATATCTGGCCGCACATTAGCAAGGGAACTGAGCTCCGGGTTTGCTTTTACGTGGCAGTCTTCACAGACATTCAATTTCGGTGATGCATGCTCCTCCATTTTTACGTGGCACACCGGACAGCTTTCATTCAACCTGTCAGCTCCTTTTTCATTGGCATTGTCCCCCTCCCAGTCAAAACTATCATGCATGAATCCTGGTGAGAATGGCTTTTCCAGATGTTTACCGTTTGAAATTGTAGTATTGGAATGGCAGTTTTCACAATTGTTGCCTGTCGTCCCATGTCTTATTTTATGGCATGATGTACAATCTTCAGCCGCAGAAACCGTAGAAATTATAAAAAAGGTGGAGACTATTAAAATAATATTTATTAATTTTTTTTTTCTTAAATAAGGCATCATACTTACTCTAAATTAAAACGAAATAATCTTTTCTGAGGTAAGGCATTTTAGTACCTGATCTTTAATCCATCTCTATTAGTCAACAGCTCAAGTATGGCAACGCCCGCTCTGGTTTCTTTTTGTTCATTCTGTCCTTCACCTTTTATGTATATCTCTGTCTGGTTCTTCTTAGCGCTGTACTTCATCCCGGCATTGAAAAGCGTCTCAGCTTCAATCTTCTCGTCCAATTCATTTATTGTGCCATTCTTTTCTTCAGACCACTTTGTGTCCACGCTATTCTTTGACGCTACAATTATTCCACCGCCATTGTACTGCATGCTTATGACTTTGAACATGACTTCATTTCCTTCCTTTTTGTACTTCAACTGCAATACCATCGAGTTATCGGCACAGTCTTTAAGCGTATATTGCCTCTGATCCCAGCCCTTATCCTCACCGGGCTCTTCCATGCCAAAATAATTCTTCAAATATTGGATAGAGTAGCTTTCTTCGGCACCGGTTTCGCTGTTATAAACCTTAATATCCTTTGAAACAGGGTCGAAGCCGATAATCGCTTCCGGCGGCGTCTTATCAATTGTAAATCCCATATTATGTTCAACCTCATTGTTCCCTGCATTATCAACAGACCTGTATTTCAATAAATGCGTGCCTTCGCCGTGAATGCTAAATTTTCCCGCGTAGTTCATCCAGCCGGTACCGTCCATGTCGTAGAGCATATTAGCTACCCCGGACATAGCATCGTTAGCTGCAAGTGTTACACCAACATCGGTACTATAACAGCTACTGCCCAGTGAACCTGAAAGGGTCGCCTCCGTAACAGGAGAGGTCTTATCGATTTTTACCAATTTTGAAGCTTTTTCGGTTTCAATATTATTAGCATTATCTTCGCTGTAGTATTGTATATCGTAAATACCTTCATCTGACAGAGATACGTTTTCATCCTTTGAGGTGACACTCTCTTTAATACCGGTGCCACCTCCCAACAGGGAAAGAAGCTTTTCAAGCAGTGTGCTTGCGCTCGTAGTTGCCTTATGGTATGTTGAGAACGTATATTTAACGTGGGATAAGTTATCCAATGCAGTAAGTTTCACGGTAACGTCCGTATTATGCCACTGCCCATCAGTATTGTCTGTCGTAAGAGGTGAGGTTTTATCGATTTTCACCTGGTTCGGCGCTGTCTTTATCCCTTCTACATTGCCTGCTTTATCCACGCTGAAATATTTGATTGTATAAATTCCTTCATTTGAAATACTAAATGTTGCTCCCGCCGTGGAGCTTACTGTCGGTTCTGTTCCATCAATAGTATAGTACGTGGCAGCTACACCGCTTTCATTATCTTCCGCGGTCAATGTGACCGTAACGCTGCCATTATGCCATTGCCCGTCAGCGCTGTCTGTCGTAAGAGGTAGGGTTTTATCGATTTTCACCTGGTTCGGCGCTGTCTTTATCCCTTCTACATTGCCTGCTTTATCCACGCTGAAATATTTGATTGTATAAATTCCTTCATTTGAAATACTAAATGTTGTTCCCGCTGTGGAGCTTACTGTCGGTTCTGTTCCATCAATAGTATAGTACGTGGCTGCTACACCGCTTTCATTATCTTCCGCGGTCAGTGTGACCGCGACACCGCCATTATGCCATTGCCCATCCACATCATCGGTAGTTGTGGGAGGTATGGAATCCGCAGGTTTGTAAGTATAAGCGTAGATGTTCCCATTCGAATTCCCCAATATAATCTCCTTGTTGCCGTCCCCATCCAGATCCGCTATCGTCGCCGATGTAAACATATCATTCGTGACTCTTGTATTTTCAAGAACATTTCCCTGATTATCCCATATGTACATGTCCCCGTATATGTCGCCGGCTGCAATTTCCATCTTTCCATCATTGTTTATGTCTCCCAGCGCGAGATTACTGTCAACCCTGCCTATAGAAGAAAACTCTTTCAGGCTGCCATTTATTATTAGATATACCTTTTTCTCATCATTTGAGGTGACTGCCGCACCAATAACACCTGTGCCATCTATGATGCCCGTGCCTGGAGACGCCAGGTTGCTGTTTATGTTAAATTTATAAAGCTGGTTACCGCTTTTATCGAAAATATAAGTTCCCGATGACGAAGTCACAATAACTTCATTCATACCGTTTCCGTCAAAATCATTGATCTGTGCACTTCTCGCATCTCCTCCGAGGTCCCTGCTCCAGAGAATTGTTCCCCGCATACTGTTTACTTTTATTACCCAGATTTTCCCGTCTATTGGATTGGCAGAATTGATATCCTGGGTTAAAATAACAGCCTCATCGATCCCATCCCCATCGATATCGCCAACAGGGATTGGCGCCTTGTAATTCACCGCTCTTCCGAGCTCAAGATACCAGAGTTTATTTCCATGTATATCGAATGCATACACTCCTGTAGATTGGGTCATTGTTCCTAAAGATGTCCCCGGGGCTGCCCCTGCAAGAATAATCCCTTCCTTTGTAATTGATGGAGAAGAAATCATTAGGTCTTTTCCCACTGTTATATTCACAAGATTATTGCCCATAGTATCCCAGATATAAAAAGTGGCATCCGAGTAGCCTGGATTTCCATAAGAAATTATTTCAAGCCCGCCACTGATATTGGCCACCAGGGGAACTCTTGCTTCATCGGCCTGGTTTTTCCCGCCGGTATTCTCCCATTCAAGGACGCCCATATGAT
Source organism: uncultured archaeon (assembly GCA_902386255.1). GTDB lineage: Archaea > Halobacteriota > Methanosarcinia > Methanosarcinales > Methanoperedenaceae > Methanoperedens. Next base: position 1,637 of record CABMII010000090.1, on the reverse strand, counting down.
TGAACACTTTAATCATCCTGTTCTCAGGTGCTGCTATTATCTCAGGTTTTCCATCCCCATTTATATCCTGAACGACTAAACGGGTTTTTAGTGTGCTGCCCGTATTGACAGGGAAACCTGCATGTTGTTCTATCCTGGCTGATACTGTTGTTATCATTAGAAGAACTGTTAAGAACAGAATTAATTTTTTCATTTTATCGTCCTCTCCTCCCTCCCGTGCTTGGCTGGACATGACAGCCCGCTGAGAAGCAGCTACCGCCTACATACACGCCTATATTTTTATCATGCAGTGTCATATTGACCTGGGAATTGGAATTATGGCATGAAGACTGGCAGGAAACCCCTGTACTGCCCATTATATTATGACCTGATGGTAATATTCTGGCATTTCCGTAATCCTTTCCCACTCCGCCTGCATTATGGCATTTATTGCATCCAAAATTAGTTCCTGTTGTGGCTCTCGTATCGGGCAGTATGCCTGTTACTGCCAATGGCATACTTTCACCGAATGACCTGTTAACCACATAATGCGATACCGAGGCGTTTTTTAATTTTTCTGCAGCATAGCCTCCATATGTAATGTTCTGGTTTGCTACTAAACTATTATTATGGCATGAAACACATGTCCTGTTAGTGTCCGCTTTGTCGTAAACCACCGTGCCTGAAAATACCGAACCCGGATAATGCTGGTATACAGGAGTGGCATTGAAATTATTACTGACATGACAGTACTCGCATGGTTTTGGATACAAATAATTAACCGGATGCTTGTCAGGCTGGGTGCCATTGCCATGACATGCCCAGCAGGCTTTGTTTATCGGATCTAATACTGAAGTGTTGCTTGCATTACTGTTGAGATTTGCATGTACGCCAAGCTTCATCGCGCTCAAGTTTATCTTCCTGTCGTCGGGCGCCCCGTTTCCTGATATATCATGACATGAAACACAATCGGGTCTGCCCTCACTGGGTTTAAGGTTGTGGCTAAAGTCAAGTGAAGTTGCACCTGTTTTGAGCTCGTTGTCGTGGCAATTCTTGCATTTGAAATCGTCATATCTTGATGAGAGAACGCTTGAGTGGTTATAGAAAGCTGTGCCATCCATGGAAGTAACCGGGGCAAGTCCGCTCATGTTTAACACTTCAGGAGGCTCTGGATTGAACTGGTTTCCCGAGTAATCAGGCGCATTCTTGTAATGGCAATTGGCACACCAGTAACTTCCGTTTAAGCTCTGATTTTTTGTATTGTTCCCCATGATGTTTTTGATGTTACCCAGACCTGATGTATTATGTAGGGTAATACCATGGCAATAAATACATGCACTTTGCGGGTCGCTGTTTGTCCAGTAGCCCTGCTGAGTGCCATTCCACAGTGAGCCGTTATAAGGATTAGTGCTGTGGTTCATCGTCACCGGGATTTTCGGGGCAGTGCTGAAGTTATCCAAACCAGAACCCTGGTGGCATGTGACACAGTTTACCACATTTGTCCTTGATGTGCTGAAGTTGGAGCCATCCTGCTGGAGATATGTCATCGGATGGATATTTTTCTTATTTGGACCTGTATGGCATTCCGTGCAATTGACCGTATTATTGTGCATTTCTTTATATGTCGTCACTGCTCCGGTATAATTCGTGGTTCCATT
>CABMII010000089.1 GCA_902386255.1 uncultured archaeon | reverse complement strand
ATTCTTGATTTGCAGGCTAAACCATTTGATTTAGGATTCATATGGGGGCAGCCTGCACCTATATATAGCTATCTGTAGCCGTGTTTTTAGCAGAAATTGGAAGAAAAATTAGCTAACTACTGAATTTAGATATGAACAAGAATACTTAAGTGCGTGAGTGCCCTTCGGAGCAAGTCCTTACAAAATAAGAGCAGTTCATTTGATATGCAAAAATAAGAAGATTGTTCGGATTGTTGACTCATAATAATGAGTCTGGTCGGTACTTCTCTATATTCCTAGTTGCGGTATACATGCTAAGTAGCTCTCACGGAGTTCCTGAGCGTCAATATGGTCGTAGATATCAACTGCCTCTTTCCTTCTATCGCCTCTCAGCATCTGGATGAATTCACGCTTCATACCGTTCTTTCTCAAATATGTGGTGAACCAATGTCGGCAACAGTGAGGAGTAAAATGATCTTCCAGCAGATCCGAGTCCGGATCGCTAAGACCTACCGCTTCGGCGTATTTTACCACCATATTATATACTCCGCTTCGTTTCAGACGTGCCCCTCCTTCTCCGATGAAGATGGCAGATATACCGTCTGCCATCCCCTCTCTATTGCGTATCCAGCGTTTGAGGATGCGCGCGGTCTCATCATCGAAAAATACAGTCCGGTTTGATCTTTTTTTCTTTGGTTTGAGTCTTATGCTCTGTTCTGACCAGTTAATATCGTCTATATCAATCTTGATAAGCTCATCCCTTCGTATTCCAGTCTTGGCAAAAAGGGTAACTATCGCTTTATCTCTTGAATTAAGAATAGAGTTAATTAGCAGCTTCATCTCTTCCAATGATATCAATTTTCTTTCTGAGCTGTCTTCATCGTCCTTTTTATATCGTCTTAAATACCTTGCCCTGATAGCAAGAACAGGGTTTTTTGGTACAAGTTCTTTGAACTCCAGGAAAGTAAAAAAGCTGGATATTGAAGTGAAATAATTTTCAATCGTCTTTATAGCAAGATTCTTTCTCTGGAGATATTCAAGATAAATGATCAGAATATTATTACCAACTTCAAGAATAGGCACTTTTCTATTCGTCAGGAACCTATTAAAATCCAGAAGGCTTGATTTATACCTGATTATACTTTCAGAGGTCATCCCCCGAACCTTGGCGTCATTGCAATACTGCGATATCAGTTCAATATTCGAAACCTTTTCCTTCATCCCAGCCAGCTCCACCCGCGCGAAGTTGGAGCTACCAGACCATATGAATGCAAGTTGTCAAGCTGGGCTGATATAGCTTTGACATTATCCCCATCCGTCGGGTTGATACCTAAAGCTCTCAAGATTTCCTCATTGGTGACAGACCCGCGTTTCTTTAGTAGCTCTATGAGTTCAATATTGTACTTTCTCACGCCACTATGGCTGCTGTTAATGAACTCTTCTGACCTATACCGATGCAGCTCGCTTTCCAGCTTTTCAATGACAAGTTTCTTCATACGCAAATCTTCTCTTAGCTCATCGTTTTCCTTCACTATCATGTGCAAGTTATCAAGGATCTCAGCACGAGGTTTATAATCTTCATCCTCTTCTTGGTGGAGGGAGTTCTCGACATGCTCAAATATGAATTTTGAGAGTGATGTTTTACTCTTCTTTGCAAGCTTTTCCCATTTCTCTTTATGCTCAATGGTTGGCACATAAGCGTACGCATATCTCGCGTAGTCAGGAGTGGCTTTGCTCATATATGATTACCTCTGAACCACTATATTGAGCCTCCCTTTAATAAAGCTTACTGGTAAGTTGGCGCCGAGGGGGGGAATTGAACTCCCGAGGGGCAAAGCCCCACAAGCTTTCCAGGCTTGCGCCTTAGCCGCTAGACTACCTCGGCACGCGCCTTCACAATATACCGTATGATTCTTATGCTTTTGCCTTCCACCCTTTAGGGTAAGTGCCGACTTCCATAAGCACGCGGTCTGTGGTTGCCACAATACCCGTGGCAGCCCTTTGGATTTCACTGGACTTCATCTGCGAAATGCCAAAAGATACGGACTCGCCTTTTATCGTAAAAATAGCAACAGGGTCTCCCCGTTCTATCCCCGTCTCAACCGTCAGCACACCAGGCGCTGCAAGACTGGCGCCGTGGCATACGGCATCCACAGCATTATCACGGATGACTATCCTGGGAAGATGGGAAAGACCAAATTCCATAGGACTGATAACCTTTCGCAACTGGTTTTCATTCCCGCTTTCCTGCCACTCGACATATGCATCCCGGAGGTCCTGGAGCGTCACAAGCTTCTCATCCTCCCTGAAAGGACCACTCTTTGTACGCCGAAGTTCCTGCATATGCGCTCCAGTGCCGAGCGCCAAACCCATATCATGGCACAATTTACGGATATACGTCCCGGCTTCACAGCCGACTTTAAAAAGGACATTATTATCCTCAATCTCAAGAAGTTCAAGATAATAAATCGTTCTCAGTCTTGTTTCACGTTTTACAGCAGATTTGATAGAAGGTTTCTGGTATATTTCACCTGTAAACTCGCTAAAAACGCCTTTTATCATCTTTTCCGGCATTGCAGTATGGAGTTTCATGAGACAAACATATTCTTTCCCTGCTGTTAGAAGGGCATCCACCGCTCTTGTCGACTCGCCTAACATAACAGGAAGAAGCCCGGTAACGTTCGGGTCAAGCGTTCCGCTGTGCCCTGCTTTATCCAGATTCAGGATTTTCTTGACCCATGATGTCACTTCATGGCTTGTGGGACCGGCTGGCTTGTCAAGGTTTACCACCCCTTTCCTGATATATTCTTCAAGCGAGCGCTCTCCTGGTTTTTTGCCATACTTCTCGTCTGTCACGTCTTCTGATTTTACCAGTGTCTCTCTTTTTTTCTCGGAAGGGAGCATCATTTCAAAAACCCAACCGCTTTTATCGCTATTTCGCTTATCTCTTCAGGGCTCCACTTACTTGAGTCTATAACTAAATCGTACACAGACAGGTCATTGATATCTATATCATAATATTTGAGGTATCTTTCCCTTTCGCACTGCTCCCTCTCTTTTGTCTCTACCATTGCTTTTTCTACCGGTTTGCATTCCCTGCGCGCAATACGCTTTGCCCTTATTTCAGGAGGGGCCTTGAGCCAGACCTTGAGCTTTGCATCCACAAGAAAACCGGAAAGACGTCCCTCAAGAATGATATTGTCCCTTTCCCCTGCAATTTTTTTTTGCATCTCATCGATTTCGCGGTCTATATTCCTATCACATTTTGCAAGCAAACCGAACTCCTCTAGGCACATGCACCTGTCCTCGGCGCATTTCCTGAAAACATCCCCCATGGAGATAAGTTCCATACCCAACTTTACTGATAATATTTTGGAAAGGGTGCTCTTGCCGCTTCCGGGAGGACCGCTGATTGTTATTATCAATTACATACCGCCTATGTTCAATGCCTTCCTTGTCATCTGGCTTATGGGTATTGAACACAGGAAATACCAGAATAACCAGTATTGGAAAGGCCCGAAAAGAGTATTAGTTAATTTTTGCGGACCCCAGAACGGGAATACCATCGTTGCAGTAGGATTTCGACCGATTTCAAGATAAGCCCAGAAAAAAATCGGGATTGATATGATACTTATATACAGCATGGGCTTGAACTGCTGCTTCATCATCTCCATCTGGTCGCCCATCATGTCGGCCTGCTGCTCCTGTAATTTTTTTATTTTCGATGCATTGTTAGATAACTGCGCCTGCCTGAATTCTGCCTGAAGGTTCTTCATCCGTTCCTGGACACGCTTCATCAATTCCCAATCCATAGTATATTTCTGGATAAGAGAGGCATAAAGTCCTGTAACAGCCGCAAGAACAAAAATTATCATATGCACAGGAAGCCCTCCCAACAGCGGTTTCAGGATTATGTCCAAAAGTCCACCTATCATGCCCCTCATTCCGGGAAACAGGATAATACCAAACATCAAAAAGATACCAAGGAGCAATGCGAGTTTACTTAGTGTTTTTTTAATCATAAAGCGACACCTCGCTTTATGCGGTGTCCACGTAAACCGATACCCCGGTTTACGTGGTGTTCAAGTATGCTTTGCATACCTGTCGTTTGAAAGCCGAAATTTCGGTTTGCGCAGTGTTGGGGTATGCGTAGCATACCCTTCGTTTGATAAAACTTTCCTAAAGTTTTTTGATAAACCTTTCTTAAAGGTTTACGTATGGCAAAGCCATACGTGTGCGCGATGTGAACTGACGCAACAGTTTTTGATGAAACTTTCCTAAAGTTTACCATATTCCTCCAGTACATTTTTTATATCCTCGAATATCTGTGAAATTTCCTTGCTTCCATCAATTGTCCGCAGTATTTTTTTCTTATTATAATAATCTATCAGCGGCTGCGTTTGTTTCTTATATACAGTCAACCTGTTTCTTATAGCTTCAGGCTTGTCGTCATCACGCTGATATAACTTCCCTTTGCATGCATTGCATATATCCTCTTTCTCCGGGCGGTTGAAAATAATATGATAACTGGCGCCGCATTTACACATTCTTCTGCCTGAGAGGCGCTTTACCAGTTCCTCATCATCCACTGAAATATTAAGGACTACATCCACTTTTTTGCCCGATTCTGTTAAAATCATCTGGAGCGCATCAGCCTGCGGTATGGTTCTGGGATAGCCGTCTAAAAGAAATCCCCTATAACAGTCGTTTTTTGATAACCTGTCTTTTATAATGGTTATTAAAAGTTCATCCGGGACGAGTTCGCCTCTTGACATATAGGATTTGGCTTTTAAACCAAGGCTTGTGTTATTATTGATATTTTCACGCAATATGTCGCCTGTTGAAATGTGCGGCAGGGAATAATACTCTGATATTTTCTTGGCCTGCGTGCCTTTTCCAGCACCAGGGGGACCGAGTAAAATGATGTTCATCTAAATCAAATCCCGTAATGCCGATGTGTATATTAAAGCTTATCAAAATTTTCGAGGGTTTTTCATCAAAGAAGCAGGAATTCCCTGATTTTTCAGTTAATCATTCAAGTAAATTCTTGCCTTTGGTAAAGCCAAGTATGGAAGCCGATACGATTACCAACAGTACAATTACTACAGATATGTAAATAGTGGTTACCCGTTCCAGATTTTTAAATATCAAGTTGGACAGGAGATCGGCAATCCAGATTCCGATTATAAGTCCGAAGAACCCGAATATAATCGCATAGGCAGTGTTTTTAAGCATTTCTGATAGTTTCATAATATTTTGTTTAAGGATATTTTTTGGTATTAAATATATCGAAGGGATTTTTCGAATGTTATTAAGCGCCCCGACTGGGACTTGAACCCAGGTCTTAAGATCCGCAATCTCAAAGGATATCCGCTACCCCATCGGGGCTCTGGCTCAACATGCATCTGTAACATATTAAAGGTTATTGGCTTTGGTTTTTTCAAGTTCCAGCAATCTGGTTTTTATACCAATGCCGGCTGAGTAACCTCCAATCCCGTTTTTTGCCACAACCCTGTGACATGGAATAATAATCGGGATGGGGTTTCTTGATAGCGCCCCGCCTACTGCGCGAACTGCAGCCGTGCCTATATTTCTTGCGAGGTCAGAATATGTGATTGTTGCTCCATACCTGATTTTTCTTGTCTCGTTTAGCACTTTCCTGGTAAAAGGCGATAGAGATGACAAATCAACTTCCATAGAAAAGTCTGTTTCCTCACCTTCAAAATACCGCTCCAACTCGAAAGTGGCTTCTTGCATCTTTTTTTCTTTTAGATTACCTGTGCTGACAAATCTGATGGAATGCAGTTTTGGATTATATCCTATTTCGATATAGCAATCAAGCAAATGCGAAAAAATTATGTCGATTGATTCCGGCATTGTTAGTCCTGGTTTAATAGTTAACACAATACTTTATAACAGATAAATGCAACGAATAGTTAAAAATGACCTGTGATAAAACATTTCCATATATCAGGGACAGACTCTTACGCCTCGGTTATCATGAAAACCACATAGAGGAAATACTTAAACAACTTTACGCGTTATTCCAAGAGATAGAGTTTGAAAATATAAAACAAACCGCTGACGCCGCAATAGCCGCAAAGGATACTGCAGGGTTGATCATTGCACTGAAAGACCTCATGCTTAGCCTGGAGAATAAAGGCTACTACCGTCCAGACGCCCCGACGCGCCTGATAAGGCATTTGGTCAACGGTCTTAATCTTGCAAATGAGGACATCTTTTTCCTCCTTGACAAAGCCGATATCCCTGAAAAAGAAAAATCGGTTGAAAAGGAACTCCTTGCATCATGCGCCGCCATCACTCAGCTTGGCTATATCCTCTTAAGCTCCATTGTATCCGAAGTGAAGGCAGCCAGTTCAGGTCCGCATGTTTTTCTCGTGATTGACGGTTTCTCACCCGTCTCTATTATTTTCGTAGATTTCAGCATTGACTCGATAAAAGAAATAGATGCCCGCAAATTCATGCGGAAAGGAAATTTTTATCGTTCTTGGAATACGGATGGACTGGATGGGGAAACTGTTGAGCTATTAACCCAGTACTACTCATCTTTCCGATTGGCTTCATGCATCGGCTTGAGCCACAATATCCATAGCAACCTGGGTCTTGCTTACGACAGGATAGGAAAATATGAGGAAGCAATTAGAGAGTTCAATGAAGCCCTCAGGCTCAATCCAGATTATATTGAAGTCCACAATAACCTTGGCATAACTTATGACAGGATGGGGATGTCAGAGAAATCAGTAAATGAACTCAAACAAGCGCTGGAAATTAATCCCGATTACACCGAGGCGCATTGCAACCTTGGCAATATCTATGTCCGTTCAGGTAACTATGAAGAAGCTGTTTCGGAACTCGAGGTCGCTCTCAGGATAAATCCGGATTCTGTAATTGCGCATAATAACCTTGGCAATATCTATGCGCTTCAAAACAGAAATGAAGAGGCAATAAAAGAATTCAAAGAGGCGCTCCGGCTTAATCCCGATTATGCCCCAGCCCATAATAATCTTGCCAACGCTTATTCCGAGATAGGCAGGCATGAAGATGCACTCCTGGAGTTCCAGGAGGCGCTACGGCTTGACCCGGATTTTCCAGAAGCTTACCTTGGATTGGGGCTTTCCTATTATGAAGGGAACAGTTTTGATAGGGCAGCCCAGGCAATGATACGCGCAGTTTATCTTTCTCCCGGGTTCCTTGAATGCGTGCCTGATAAGCTGCTCCTTAAAGTAAGGCAGGGCGTTTCAAGATTGAAAGGAAGAATCTAGATTATAACCTGTTCTAAATGGCATCTGCATGGTTCTTGATTTCAAGTTCTTTGATGGCGATTTCATGCACCTTGCTGAACTGGCTTCGCCTTTCAACCCTTGTATGTTCGGCTGCCCGCCTTGCAAGACCGCTCCAGAATAAATCCATTTGAATCACCTCAAAATGTTAATAGTCTATTCCCTGTATATGCGCGAGCCAAGTGCGGAGTGAAAGTAATCATGTTTTTCACTTTCACTCCGTTTACCCAATGTTTTTCTTATGAAACCTCATGCTTGGGCATAATGAAATTCTCAAGTTTCGGGATAACTATAAATTCAGATGAAATCGTAAACTCAATTTCCCTGCACGGTATCCCTGTTTTCCATACCTCGGAGATGCATATCAAGCCTTTCCTGTGCCGGAAAAGCGTGTGCAACCTGGCAGATATAATCGCAGTATTCAGGGAGTCAGAGAGGTTCTATATCGTTGGAATCGAGATAAAGGAATGGAACGCCGCCGTAAACCCGAAGTTAGCGATTGAATATCTTGAAACATACAGGCGTACCTGTGAGTACTTCTATCTCGCAGCAAAACACTTCTCAAAGAGCACGCTTGAATTGAAAGACATAGGATTATTCGACCTGACCTCCATGAAAGTTATTAAAAATCCTTCATACCTATTTCCCGATTGTGATTTCAGGGCAAATCTTATGAAAAGGATCAAAAAACACTTCAATGTCCTATCAGGGGTTGTGGAAGACCCGTTCCAGAGAACGCTTCCGGAGTTCTAAGCAGGATTCCCTATCAGGCCAAATCAACGTATCCAAAGGTGTGCCGGAGGCTTTTCTTTTAAGTGGCTTCAGATAAGGACGGGTAATGCCAATATTTGAAAAGCAAGCAATAATTAAAAAAATTTGGAAAACTATATCGTTACAAAGAACTGTTTTCTTTATAGATAGGCAGGAAAAAGGAGGTGAAAAGAATGGATGAATCATTATATTTGCTCGGAGCACCAGTAGCTTTTATCCTGGTGGGATTGATATTCTTTGTTGTGATAGAATTGAGAATTAAAATGCTTAAGTGTAGGGGTTGATTATGCAATGAATTTGATAAACATAACAATAATGTGGATTGTAATTGTAGGTGGAATAGTTGGCGGTTCGTTTCTGGTTTTTAAATACCTGAGCAACCCAAATAATTTATGGGATAGACTATTTCGATAGATGAATCCAAAATTGCATATAATTTTTTGTAATATGCATATTAATTTAAGGTTTTTAACTTTAGGCTTTTTAAAAAAGGAATCTAAAGGTTAAAAAATTCAACCGAAAGCCTACCTTTTTTTAGATGTTTCATATTGATGTTTTCGACTAACTTCCACTTATTATCTTTAAGAAAACATCCGGTTGGTTGCCCTTTTCTTGACACTCCTAAAACCTGAGTTTGACAGTTAATAAATCTTTTCTCTCGTAAATGTCTCCCTTTTTTGGCAGGAAAATCTATTTGACAGTTAATAGAATTTTACTAAATATCTTAGCAATTTGCTATATTATTCCCCGATT
>CABMII010000088.1 GCA_902386255.1 uncultured archaeon | reverse complement strand
TTTGCCTTTTTACTTGATAAATGACTTGGTTTTATGTGGAAGCGATTTATGGCGGTTGATTTGTTACCAGATTGTTTTGGTTCTCGTCGTGAAAAATTACAGAATCACTGAATTTTTGGATTGTGCCGTAATAATCATATAGAAAATATATATAGTTTAATGATTGTCCCAATAATGGATATAGAAATCCCGAATGCATATAAGAACCAGGACAATATGAAATCAATCACGCTGTTCAGTAATAAGAAAGATCATAAACAGGCTGCGAGAGACATAATCGAACAAACGGTTGCCTTGGATTTTAAGCCAGACCTTGCTCTTTTCTACGCAACGCTAAAGTACAATGGCAAATATCAGTCCATGTTAGATATATTTCATGAAGAGTTCGGCGACGTTCCGCAAATTGGCGCCTCGGTTGACGGAATGATATTCCCGGATGACCTGAGAATGGATGGAGCTGCGCTGGTGCTATGCGAGGATAAGGAAGCAAGGATACGGGTTGATGGGATTAAAGGAAAAGGTGCTATAGAATCAGCGGAAAAGCTTGCAAAAAGGATAAAATGCGAGAAGGGCGCGGTTGTGTTGCATTATCCATTAGTGCATGTTCCGGGAGCATTGAAGGCTGCTGAGTTTTATGCGAAGGGATTTTATTACAGCAAATTGTGCAAAGGAGCAAAAAAGCAGAAAGAATATGCTGGAAAATTTGCCGATTACTGCAATAAAGAAAATATTTTCTATCTGCCTCCGACTGTTCTAGATATTTTCGCAAAACAAACTGGCTACAAAATCCCCATCATCAGCATAAACGTGATGCACACGCAGGTGAGATTTGACACCCCAAATATATTCTGCAATTTCGAGGATATTGGTGGGGGTATTGCGGCGCTGACGATAGAGAAAGATAATGTAAATGCGGTTTATGATGATATTTTTCCTAATAAGGGAAATACGCTTGAAGAAACGAAGGATATAGTAAGAAAAAAGTTCACAATATTGAAAGAATATAAAGGAAGTTTTGAGAAAAATGTGTTAATCTCTTTGGATGGGCAACCACCGATGAACTCCGCGAAGAATCTGACTGCAGTAACCACGAAAAAAGAAGAAGATTTATTATCGCAAATGAATAAAGGAAACCTTCAAGTTCAGACACCATACATGCTAATATTCTTTACTAAAAAACCAAACGGAATGGTTCTAGTGGGTGCCGGCTCTTATTATCCTTTTGATATTTACCCATTTTTCATCAATGTTTCAGATTATTCCGATGATGTATTTCTCGGTTATGAATTCATAGATTTCGAGTCTAATGACTTTATATCCAGCTTAAGAAATCTAAGGCACAAGAATGATTTCAAATTTTTCTGTATAGATGTAGGAACAATTTCAGCTTTTGGAGAAAGAATTTTTAGTTATAAAGATGAAGTAAAAAAATTGGCAAAGGAAAATTATTTTGGAATAATAACTGTAGCCCCTTCTGCTTATCTTCCAAAAGAGATAAAAAAAAGAGATTATATTTCAGAAGCCGAATCGGACATCTTTTTCACTTCCGCAGGGACAAATACCTGTCTGGAAATTTAAATAAAAGCGCCGGCTCCCAAAATAATTATAGAAACATAGGTTGTAACAACCATTGTTTTAATCTCTTTGTAATCCCCGGCATCAATTCTCCAGTCTTTTTTGTTGAAGTGGAAAAATGTATTTTTTATGAAGTAAAAAAAAGGGACAATAATCAACAATACTCTAATGCTCAAAATATTTAGAGCGATAGAATTTAAAATAACAATATAGTATAGAAGCAAAAAAATACATGAGACCTTGAAGAGCTTTGAAGGCGAAAAGACAACTCCAAAGGTTTTTAATTTAGCTTTTCTGTCGCCAGATATATCTTTTATATCCTTTAGCAATACAACAGAAATTCCAAAAAATAAAAAAGCTAAAGCTAATGCAAGACTCGTAGCGTTTAAATTAGAATAAATAAGCCATATACTTAAAGTATACATAGGATATGCAACACAGTAGGTTATCAACTCGCCAGCATAATGAGTTTTTAATCTAAAACCAAATATTTTACCTAATAAAATATTATCTGAGTACCACCATGTAATCAATGCCCAGATTAAAAAAAATAGATATACAGGTCTTCCGACTTTAATAGAAATATAATAAACAATAATCAATGAGATTGTATATAATATAGAAGATAATATAATAGCAGAACGATATGAAACTGATTTTTGGATTATTGCATTTTTTTTACCCTGTGCTAAATCTTCCTTTAGATCATTAGTGTGATTCCATATGTTAGATGCAAAACTTGATAATAGAGATACTGTCACCCCAGCCGTGAGAGAGTGTATGGGAAACCCTAACGAATAATCGGTCTTATATGCTATTAAAAAGATTATTATCGCAAAAAATGGTATCGGAGAGAATATCGAATAGGGAGTATAACATAACTTTATTATTTCCGGCAATTTTTTTAGCATCGAAAAGAGGGTCTTCCGCAGGTCTGCGGAAGGAGATATTTATGCGCCATATAGCTTTACTGTCTTAAACATTTCCTCAGCTACCTTCTCTTCCTCTTTTTTCTGTGATTTTTGTTTTTCATTCTTCATTTTTAAGTCTCCAATCTTTCTGCCCATGAAGGGCAACCGTTCCTATGGCCTGCGGCGATATAAAACATTAAGAAAAATAAATAAGAACTTATATTAAGTAAAACAGTTAAGGAATTCTATTCAGTTGTGTTATTTATACATCTTCAAACACTCTTCACACAAATGTCCAGATTCGGAGAAACCGCAGACAGTATCCTTGAACAACTTAAAAATGGGAAAAAGCTCAGATTAAATGAACTTGAGAAAAAAGTATCATTAAATGATTTTACAATTCTTCATTTCATGAATGAATGTGGACTTATTGACCTGGAAAATGAATGTCTTAAAATAACAGAGTTTGGCTCGATGCTGCTCACTTTAAAGTGATTTCTTTTGTTCTCCTTTTTTGTTTATACATCAATCCACTCCAGACCATGTATTTACTTAGTTAACATATCTATTCCATTATCTTTTCATATATAACAAAATCTAAATAGTAATATCAGTACTTAAGTCATAACGATGAGCGACTATACATTTGGTATCAAAGAACTTGATGATGCAATAGGGGGCGGTATAAAAAAGGGCTCGAATATCATGTTAATCGGGCCTCCTATGAGTGGAAAGGAGTCTATCCTGAAACTTATAGCATACCATGGCGCCGTAAACAACGAAAATGCAATTATTACGGTTACCACACGCGAATCCGCAACTAATATCCTGGAATGGTTCAAGGAGAACAAGCTGGCTCTGCCGTTATCAAAAATAGCAATAGTTGATTGCGTCACAAAAACACTCGGCGGAGCGGCTGTGGAAAATGAGAACATTAAAATTGCAAGCAGCCCTGTCGATTTGACAGGAATCGGGGTTAAAATCAGCCAGTTTTTTGAGGATTTCTTCATGAAAAAGAATACCCGGAAAATCCAGCTCCATATCAATTCTCTTTCTACAATTTTGATGTACTCAAATATCCAGACGGTTTTCAGGTTCCTTCATGTATTTACAGGGAGAATCAAGGCTGCCGGAGCCCTTGGAATCTATGTAATTGAAAGCGGTATGCATGATGAACAGGCCATTGCGACCTTAAAACAGCTTTTCGATGGTATGATAGAAATAAAAATTGAAAATGATAAGAATTTTTTAAGGGTTGTTGGTCTTTCTTCAAAACCTACGCCATGGTTTGAATATGAGCTTGAGGGAGCACATGTAAAGATATTGGGGGAAAAATAAATGGTAGAAACCGGCATCCCCAAGCTTGACGAAATTCTTGGCGGCGGTATACCTAAAGGCAAAAGTCTTGTTTATTATAGCCAGCCCGGTGTAGAAGGCGAGGTTTTCGGAATGCAGACCGTTTATAATACCCTGAAATCCGGGGGAAACTGCGTTTTTGTGGTTTCAAGCACGATTCCGGACATCATGAAAGGACTTTTCAAGGAATATGGCTGGGAGATTGATGAATACAAGGACAGGTTATTCCTGGTAGATGCTTATAATCCGCTGATTGGTGCTCCTTCAAACGAAAAATACATAGTCTCCAATCCGGATTGCATCGAGAGTTTCAATAAAATAATCACAGACTTAATAAAAGAATTACCTCCAAGCACTATAGTTTTCGGGTCATTGTCTACAATCATGGATTTATGCGGCGAGAAGGAAACCATAGAAGCCGTCAGGAATTGGAACAAAATGGCGATGCTCTATAATCATGTCCTTGTTTATAATTTCACAGTATGGCCATATACGAATGAAACCTTAGATATAATAAAAGATGATTTATTCAATGCCGTTATTTCAATCGGGAGCATAGCCGAGCGGGTTATTTTTGGCCAGTATTTCGGGATACTCAAAGCGGATTGGGCAAAAGAAACCAGAACATCCATGCTTTTCAGAGTATTGCGGCCAGGGGGGATAAAGTTATTCATACCAAAGATTCTCGTAACCGGGCCCTTTGATGCCGGAAAGTCGACGTTCGTGCATGCCCTTTCAACGCAGGCGATATCTGTTGACAGGCTCGGGACAACAATTGCCATGGACCATGGCCACGTCGATTATAAAGGTTTTAGCGCCGATATTTTCGGGACTCCGGGCCAGGAGCGGTTTGACCCGATTATCAAACTTTTGAGCGGTGAATCAATGGGCGTCTTCCTCGTAGTTGATTCTACAAATCCGGCCGATTTTGTTCGTGCAAAACACATGCTTGAGATTACAAAATCATACGGGCTACCGTATGTTGTTGTCGCTAACAAACAGGATATGCCGGGCGCACTCACTCTTGATGAAATAAGGGAGCAATTTAACCTGCCCGGAGATGTTCCGGTTGTTCCCGCTGTTGCGAAGGATAAACTTGGTGTGTTTGAGGCATTTGAAGTGTTGATAAATAAGATCACGGGGGGAACATAGTGGCCGATATCATTGATATGGTGGATAAATTACTCGCCGATTTAAAGAACATCGGAGGAGTGGAAGCCAGTATTGCTGCAAGCCGTGACGGGCTGCTTATACGCGGCAATATGCCAAAAGAAAAATTTTTGGCTTCCTTTGCCGCCATGTCTGCCACTATGCTCGGAGCAGCCGAAACTGCGACTACACAGGTGGAAAAAGGCTTACCCAATAGGGTTATTGTGGAATCTGAATATGGGAGATTGATAATAGTCGGCGCAGGACCCAAAGCGCTTTTGATTGTTCTTGCAAATTCTAATTCTTCACTGGGTTTAATCCTTATCGAAGTTGATAAATCAGCCAAAAAGCTGAAAGAGCTATTAAAATGAACAAACAAAAGAATAAGGCGGAGGCGATGCTTCTTGAGCCTACACTCCATATCGGCAAATCCGGCATAGATCCCGCGGTCGGGGAACTCCGAACCCAGTTAAAAAATAGAACCTTGGTAAAAGTGAAATTCCTGAAGACGGCTTTTATCGAAACAGGAAAAAAAGAATTGTCAGAAAAACTCGCAGAACTTACTGATTCGGAACTTATTGAAATCAGGGGTAATACAGCAGTTTTTCGCCGAAAAAGGTAAATACTATCCGACAAATAAGACCCTTGAAAGATTCCCGGATACCCCATGTTTAATCCATGGGATATTATGGGATTGCCTCTTCATTACACGTATTCAAGATAATTTTACGGAGGATCAACATTGACAACAGTATATGACGTGCCCGCAGAAATGCTCATAAATAATGTGGCACAGAAATTGAAAACTGATGAGAAAGCAAAGCCCCCCGAGTGGGCAAGTTATGCAAAGACAGGCGCTCATAAAGAGCTGTCGCCGGATAATGCCGACTGGTGGTTTGTGAGATGCGCTTCGATATTGAGGCGCGTCTATATAGACGGACCTGTTGGGATTTCACGCCTCAGGAGTTTTTATGGCGGGCGGCACAGGAATGGAGTAAAACCCATACACTTTTCAAAGGGAAGCGGCTCAATTGCAAGAGAAGCGCTTCAGCAGCTTGAGAAAGCGGGATTTGTCAAAGCCCAGAAAACCGGCAGGGTGATTTCACCGGTTGGCATGTCGTTTTTGGATAATGCTGCAAACGAAGTAAAAACAGAACTCACTAAATCCAACCCTGCGCTTGCTAAATATTAATCGATGAAACCCTAGTCCCCTCAATTAATCCAGGGGACTAAAAGGGACTACGGATTGATGAATATGGATGATGAGCTAGAAGATATTAAAAGGCGCAAGCTTGAGCAATTACAGCAGCAGCAGTACGGAGCCCAGGCGCAGGCAGCCCAGCAGGAACAGGCCCGCGCCGAGTATGAATCAAAGAAGGCTGCAATCATGCGCCAGATACTCACGCCTGAAGCAAGGGAGAGGTTAAATACCCTCAAGATGACAAAACC
>CABMII010000087.1 GCA_902386255.1 uncultured archaeon | reverse complement strand
GTATCATCTGAAAACCATTCATTATTTATAGATAGGGAATAAAAAGTTTAATTTAATTATTATGTAGACCCTACAAAAAATTGAACTACCGTTTTTGGTTATGGTATTATTTTATAAACTCCGGTCTAAAATCCAATTCAAAAATACCTGATACATAAACATCCCTTCGAGGACATCATCATCGCACAACCAGACATTTCACCAACTTGCCCGACGGTTGACAAGCGCCTCATTTTCAGAGAAAGACCAGTGCCGATTGGCAGAAGTTTATCGCCAACTCGATAAAAAAGGATGCCTCCTCATGCTGAGCAACAGCTATTCCGACTTCATTTTAGAACTGTATGCTGATTACAGGATTGAGCAGGTGAGCGCCAAAAGGATGATTAACTGCAATGGGAAGAAAAGAGGTGCAATACCAGAAGCAGTTGTGTTGAATTATTAAAGTTCGTAAGAGTTTGTATGAATATCGGTGTTAATCAGGAAAAATTGGTTGCATCGGGAACATATTGGCGCCGGGGATTTAATATTTAGGGAATGATAAATGTGTGGCTCTTTACATTGCGATGGGCGCCAAGTAGTTCCATGAAAATCCATCTTTTGATATGGAATATTTAAGTAATAGAAAAACCACTTATACAAATATGGCAAAAGTAAAGGTACTAACTGCCGTATTGCATAAAGAAGGCAATATGTACGTAGCAGAGTGCCCTGAGGTGGGGACATTCAGTCAGGGGATGACGATAGAAGAAGCGGTAGATAATCTCAAAGAAGCCACCGAATTGTATTTAGAAGAGTTCCCACTGGAGATGAAGGCAAAACCCATCATAACCACTTTTGAGGTGGCTCCAGTTGCCGAGGCTTAGGGAAGTATCAGGGAAAACTACTGTTAAGATTCTCTGCAACAATTTTGGATTCCAAATAAGCGGTCGTTCTGGAAGCCATGTTAGACTTTCAAAAATGACGCCAGAAGGAAAAGTTGGTACAGTCGTTCCTATGCACGGGGGATTGAAAATAGGCACATTGCGGGGTATTCTAAAACTTGCAAAAGTCGAACCGGATGAGTTCAGCAAATATCTATGAAATCATGGTTGCATCGGGAACATATCGGCGCCGGGGATTTAATATTTGGAATGTGATAAATATGTGGCGCATGATACTGAAAAATAGCTACGGACTTTGTGATGGAATACGGAGCGCACGGATTACGTATATCCGTGAAGCAAATCCGCGTCATCAGTGTTCGATGTGGCAATGCCCCTGTAAAAAGTTATATTAGGGGTGAGCATGAATTATAAATAAGATACGGCATGATACTCGAATACATAAATGCGGCGCTGGAAAGGGCGAAATATGAAATAATCGAAGACGAAGAACCTTATTACGGCGAAGTCCCTGGACTGAAAGGAATCTGGGCAACCGGCAAAACCCTTGAAGAGTGCAGAAGAAATCTTGCAGAGACAATCGAAGGATGGCTAATCCTGAGATTGAAAAAAGGGCTTCCGATACCTTCAATCGGACATAAGAAATTTAAAGAGCCAAAGGCGATGGGTGCTATTGACAAAATTAATGCCAGTATCATGGAAACAGCTTGTTAAGAGACTCAAAGACTTTGGGTTTGAAGGGCCGTTCTCAGGTGGAAGCCATCCTTATATGATAAAAGGCGAGCTTGTTTTAACGATACCTAATCCACATAGAAAAGAGATAAGTATAGATTTGCTTTCCCGCCTGCTAAAGCAAGCTGATATAAAAAGAGAGGAATGGCTGAAAAAAGGATGATGCTTCCGTTTTTTAGTGCGAAGTGGTTGCATCGAAACATGTCGGCGCCGGGAATTTAATATTTTGAATGTTATAAATCTGCGGCGCCTTAAATCGAGAATGTAAAGGTCTCTACAGATGGGATTATTTCAATTGATACAATTCGATTACATCCTTAGTCGAAAGCACTCTGATGCGCTCTCCAAATATTTCCTGCCTGAAATGCTTTGTATTGTGTGTCCAGATTCCCTCATTATCAACCGATAAAGCAAGCGCGATAACAGGCGCATCATCCTTATCATCAGTAAGCTTTTCAGCCTCAGATAAATACGGATTGTAAACCTCGCGAGGGACAGGCATAACGAACAACCTCTTTACATCATTAACAATTTCAAGCAACTCACTGTCCTCAAGCTTGTTCTCATTCCAGCGTTCTCTATGTTCCCACAGCTCTTCAAAACAGTGGACAGGAGAAATAAAAACATCGGAGTTTCCAGCAATGATTCGGCGCGTTATGCCATCCGTGAGAAGAAAAGAAAGCAAAACATTAGTATCAATAATTATCATTTATTCTTCTCAGTTCGCCATTTATCAACCATCTCTGCGAAGTCTCCATCTTCAAACCCTTTAATTTCAAGTTTCTTGAGCTTCTGAAGAACTCTTTTCCGCTCAATATCAGCCATGAAATCCCTGATAGTTGCCCTTAGCCACTCATTTCTTGTCTTGAAGCCTGAAATCTTCAAACTTTCATCAAGCTCTTTAAGGATTTTTTTATCTAACCTGAATATCACCTGGGTTTCTGCCATAATATTGTTATATCATTTTGATATCATATCAATTTTTCGTTTATTTATACCACAACCCACTATCTTCGACCTCCTCATTTACTGGCTATGCAAACGCCGATTTTTATCCGAGGCCGCTACATCGGCAACCTATCGGCGCTTGCTTATTAAAATCATTCGCGAACCCGATAGGAAAGGATGCATATCAAGCAATAGTTAAACTTATGCCTGATGTAAACTATTTACGCCAATAAATAAAAATAATTCGAGGCGATAACATAAATTTACGATTCCTGGGAGGGGCAGGGGAAGTGGGAAGGTCTGCAATTCTGGTAAACGAGGAACTTCTTCTTGATTACGGGATAAAACCTACTGACCCGCCCGAATATCCCTCAAACGGTCTTCGCCCCAAAACCGTGATAATTTCCCACGGCCACCTTGACCATTGCGGGCTTGTACCCAACCTCATGGACCTTGAACCTGAAATATATTGCACGGACATGACAGCCCGCCTATCAGCGCTCCTTGCAAGGGACACTCTCAAAATAGCCGAAAAGAAAGGTCATGTCATTCCTTATTATACAGACGAGATCCAGGAATTCGAGCGAAAAGTCAGGGCAACCGGGTACAGGCAGGAAATCAGGACATCAGGATATAATGCAACCCTTTACGATGCGGGACATATACCGGGCTCATCCTCAGTATATCTTGAAAGAGACAAAGAGAGCCTGTTCTATACAGGAGACATAAACACAATCCAGACAGAACTTCAGGAAGGGGCGGATAAAGAGGTTCCGGAGAGCGATACACTTCTCATCGAGAGTACCTATTTCGGGAAAAACCACACGCCTCGCAAGATACTTGAAGAAAGGTTTATAGAATCCGTAAAAGAGACAATCGACAGCGGAGGAAAAGCCATAATCCCGGCTTTCAGTATCGGGAGAACGCAGGAGATAATGCTCATCCTGAAAAAACACGGACTCTTTGCGTATGTGGACGGCATGGGTGTAGACGTCTTCAACCTCATGACAAGGTCTCCTGAAAATGTGCGTGATATAGATAAACTCAAAAAAGCATTCTCAAGTTCCAGTATTGTAGAGCCGGAACAACGCAAGAGGATTATCGATGAGCCGTCAATAATCGTGACGAGCGCCGGAATGCTAAACGGGGGTCCGGTACTTTATTATCTGAGCGAAATTCATGACGACCCCAAATCCAAAATCCATCTCACAGGTTACCAGGCAGAAGATACGAACGGGAGAAAAGCGCTGCAAAGCGGGTATATCGTGGATGGAAGGGACACTATCAAACTCAATTGCAGGCTTGAGCTATATGATTTCTCAGCACATTGCGGGGATTCGCAATTAAAAGAAGTTGTAAAAAATTTCGCCGACAACGGCACTGAAAGGGTAATCGCGGTGCACGGGGACAATACAGTTGGCTTTGCAAAATGGATAAAGGAAGAACTTGGAATACAATCAGCCGCTCCAGTTAACGGAGAAAGGATATACACATAAATATAAAATCAAGAAAAGGTTTAAACCAATTGAATTCAATTTGAAGTATAATGAACATAAAAATTGTAATATGCTTCATAATAATCTGTTTTCTCCCTGCCGCGTCCGCAGTTACGACAGACCGTGTCTGGGCTGCCAAAACTTCGGGATATATCAAATTAAACGAATCCCTCGCCTATGAAAATTACCTGGTAAAGGCAACAGGTTTGGATGGTTCAAACGCCACTTTAGCCATATACAAAGACCAATCCCTGATAGCGACGGACGAATTTAAAACAAATGAATTTAAAATTTATAATGGCGTCGGTGTAACTCTCCTCGGGATACGGGGTGATTATTTGTGGATAGCCTGGAGTAAACCTGAAGACAGGGATATCTGGACGCCTCTTGAAACAACGATATTAAAATGGGGAGACAACTATTCAATTCAAAATTATTCAATCAGTATTGATGCGCTTGGAACCGATACCGTGAACCTGACAATATCAAATGAAACCATGAGCGAAACCGGGATTTTTCAAAAAAACGGCTTCAAGGATTTCGGGAACCTGCGAATCGCCGTGAGGAACATAAACAGGACAGGTTTTGTAGAGCTTGAATCCCTGGCATTTAAGCCTCCCGAGGTCAAAGCCGAAATATTCACATATAAAGACGAATATTATCCGGATGAAAAGGTAGGGGTCATAATAAATTTAACAAGCGACGATACCCAGAATATCGCAGGCATAATCCTGACGAGTGAAAACCCGATAGAAATCCAGCCCGATATGTTCTCGATATCGGGCATTAACGGCACAACAAACTTTAAATCCCTGATAACCCGGACACCTCCAAATTCTACAATTCAATTAACTGCACTGGTTGAGACACGCGATTATTTTAACAACGCCCGCCTCCTTACAGTAAACAAGGATATACAAATCACTCCGAATATTTCTATTGCAAAACATGTCCCTGAGGAAACAGATGACGAAAACGTGCCTGTTGAATTGTATGTCTATAATTCAGAAAAGGAGAACAAATCTATCAGCATCCATGACGACATACCTTCAGGGTTTACTGTTGGGCAGAACTTGGACTGGAATATTACGCTCGGATACAAAGAATCAACAAACCTGACATATTATATTACGCCGCAAAAACCGGGCGTTTATGAACTGCCGCCTGCAATAGCCACATGGGACGACCAATCAACGGTATCCGGAACGAAAGGAATAACAGTACATATGCCATATATCACCATGACAAAAAAAGCACAAAACAATTTGAGCCTGACTGATGTGGAACTCGTTATCAGCAATTCGGGCGACAGGCCTGCGATAGTAACGGTATCGGATAAAATACCTGATGCATATCCTCTGGTCTTTGGAGAATCAACATTGTATGGTCTAATCGAAGGAGGCGATAGAGTCTCTATCAGGTATTCATTGCAGGGGAATACGGGGTCTCTTCCTGCTGCTAATGCAACGTACCGTGACATCCGCGGCATTACGAGACAGGCCCAATCAAATGAGATCCAAACCAAAAAAGCGGTTTCTTCCCCCGGTGAAACATCACCCATAAATGCAGGGCGAAATGAAATAATAATATTTATGGTATCGGCGTTCCTTGTAATTGCAGCAATAATAGGCAGCGTGGCAATAGCGGCTTATTTAATCACAAAATTCAAAACGAGGTCTGGATGATGGATATTCTTTCACTTTTAATTTTTCTCATATACTCGCTGATAATACTTGTGATTCTCGTTTACGTCTCGCCTGTGCTTTCTGCATTCATTATGATTCTTGCTCCTGTGGCGTCCGTTTATATCCTGCCTGTCAAAGCCATAGGATTTTTTTCAATAAAGCAATTTTCGTTTGTTGGCGGGACTGTGCCGGTATATAATATCCATATCCTGCTTCTTATCTGGTCTGCATTTATCGGGATAGTTGCATATGCTGAAGTGTTGACGTGGTACCTTTTGAGGGGAACGCCGAGGAAAAAGGAAGTACCTCCGACGCCAGCAGCCAAACAGCCGGGTACAATTTCACCAATGAACCAGTTCAAAGATTTCTTCAAGAAACTGGGGAAAATCCTGAAAGGAGAAAAACCGAATTCAAAGCCAAAATAGTGGGCCAAAATGGTGAGCTATTGCGCTCCTTTATCGGTCAGTGTGAAGTCTGCGAAGGTGTCCTCGCTAATGGAACGGTGCTTTCGAAGGGCTGCCCTGCGTTTGTTGACGCCCGTCCTCTCAAATAGAATAATTGTTTTTGAGAGATGCTCCATTGCATTCCCGCCGACCGGGCACAGTTCGCCTGTAGTCACATCTTTAAAAACCTGGTTTGTGATTACCACGGCAACCCCGTACTTTCGTGCAATCCCGTGAAGTATCCCTATCTGATTCACAAGTTCACGCCGCAGAGCCACGTTCTCTTCATTTGAATCATCCTGGGTAAGCCCCAGCCTGTAAAAAAGCGCAGCAGAGTCCAGGATTATCAACCCGATTTTCTCGTTCATTAATTTTTCGATGTCCGTAATTGCAGAATACTGCTGCTCAAAGCTTGTGGGTTCGTATATGATTATATCCCCTGCAATTTTTTTTGCATCCTCGCCTGCTATCTGTTTGAACCTTTCTGCAGAGAAGCCTTCCGTGTCTATGAAAATGACCTTCCTCCCGCTCTTCACGCATTCCACGGCGAGCTGGATGCAGATGTTGGTTTTTCCTGTGCCTGAAGCGCCGTATAATTGTGTGACTATGCCGGTCTCAAACCCACCGCCAAGCATCTCATCGATTGATTTGCATCCGCAGGGAATCCTGTCCTGGTTTTTTATGGTAATCCCTCACATAATTTTCCAAAGATATCTTTTATCGCAAGAATTGCCGGGCCTTTTGTGCCAACAGGGGCAATATTATCCATATCCGCCTGCACAAGGGCAGAATCAAACGGTATAACGCCTATCACCGGTATATCGTATTCTTTAAGCTTATCTTCGATATCCTTTACGCCGCTTCCGGCTTTATTGATGACCGCCCCGAATTTGTGAATATCAATCTGGAGGGCAAGTTTTGCAATCCTTCCCGCAGTCTCAATCGACCTCGCCCCCGGTTCCACCACGATGAGCATATAGTCAATTCCTTTTGTGGTTCCGCGCCCGAGATGTTCAACCCCGGCTTCCATGTCAAGGATGACCACGCTGTTAAGTTTTAAAATCACATGGCGCATGAGGGCTTTTAAAAAAGAGCTTGCAGGGCACATGCATCCGCTACCGCCCCGTTCTATTGTGCCCATGACCAGCAATTTCACATTATCGGGTCCTGTGACGCCGAATTTCTCGACGATATCACCCACTTTCGGGTTCAATTTGAAAACACCGGCAGGACCGCCCGCTCGTTCATCAATGAGTTCCTTGAATTCAGTTAATGGTCTGGGCGGGTTTTTTATGCCAAGCGCTGAAGCAAGGTTCATGCTCGGGTCGGCGTCGATAGCCAGGACATCGTAACCTTTTCTTGCAAAAAGTCTGGCAAGCGTGCCTGATAGCGTGGTCTTCCCCACGCCGCCCTTTCCTGAGATTGCGATTTTAATCATTTAACATCAATGAATTCTGTATTTATATCTTCATTTATCGTAATTAATGCTCCCTGGCCCCTGGAAGCCATACCGGGATTAACCACTTGGGTGCCGTTCACACGGACAATCCCCCGCGCTTCATGGATATGCCCGCAAACAATGAGGTCAAATCTTCCCAGATACCGCGCCAGCGCCTCGCTGCCCACATTCCCGTGCGGCAGCCGGTCGGTGGTATTCCGCGGCGGGGCGTGGGATAATAAAATAATTCTCCCATTTAATCCGCTTAATAATTGGCCAACATATTCTCCTATCTTTTTTTCCGAGAGTTCAAACGGGGTATTGAATGGGGTTGGGTTTGAGCCCCCAAGACCGATAAAGTTGAATCCTCCGAATTCATGAATTGAATTATGCAGATTTATGGTATTTTTGTTTTCATCCAATATCCCCAGGAGCGAGGGGTTATCGCAATTTCCTGGCACAACAAGAACCGGCGTGGTGAACATTGCCAGTAATTCAAGCGCTTTTTCATCAGGCCCGAAATCCGTTAAATCGCCTGCTATCAATACAGCATCAAAATCCCCTGCCTTCTCACAAATGGATTTGACATGGGAATAATTTCCGTGAATGTCTGATAGTGCAAGCAGCTTCATAGGGCGTAATATCAGTTCAATGTTTATAATTGTAATGCTAAAAGCCGGTCTTGCAGCTCAAATCCAATGCTCGCCCTCGCTGTCATGGACACATACCCCACTGCCAGTCGGATTAAAGCCCCTGAACTTCTCAAGGAGAGCAATCGACTCTTTAATCTCAGCGATATATCTTTCCTTGAGCAGCCATGCGAGTTTGTGGCAATCTTCTTCGCTGATATCGCCCCCGATGCCTTCACATTCAGAAATCATGAGGCGTCCATCCATTAAATAAAATGGATAGGTTTTGCATATATATGGTCTTGATTCGTAAATCCCGCATGAACCTTTTTTCAGGAAAATGCAATCGCCGTTTTTCCTGAGTATCCATTCAAAGGTATGGATATTACCTTTTGAGTCCCTGTCCTGCGAGGGTGTGGGCATTACAAAGTCATCGCGCAGGAGGTGGGTTTTTTCACTGATGCGTCTTATTTCAGAAGGAAAGATGAATACCGTGTTATCACCATATTCCGCCCGGCAGCAATGGGCGCATCGGCGGCATTTGAACCCGATGGATTCTATTTCCTTTGCGAGTTTTGTTTCATCTATTCCGATGGCTTCATCCAGCGCTTTTAAAAGGGTTGTGATTTTTCTTTTGTTCATTTGAAATCTTGATTTATCGTATTGCATGAAGGCAGAGTGCCTTTTATGGTGTCGTTTTTCCATACGCTCACCTTAATTACCTCCTTTTTTTAAATAATGTTGTACACAAATAGATGTGTAGTATCTCAGCGCAATTATTATATCTTTCATCTTACTTATAGATGAATTGCAGATGAATGTAAATGTTCAAGTACACCGACCATGCAAGAAAAAGGATGAACTCCAGAGGAATAAGCGAGAATGAAGTACAGGCAGCGATCGAGAAGGGTGAACTGGAATTTACAAGAATAGATGAAAAAAGCAGAGGAAAAGAATATACTCATTCCCTAGAACTTAAGGAAAATTATCCAAGGAAAATAATGGTCGGTTGGACTTATGATAAAGAAGACATTCTCATACTTACTGTATATGAAATAAAAAGAAAATGGAGGCAAGAATGACAATAATTTGCGGCAAATGCAATCAGGAAATGCAGGAAGTAGAATTAAAAGAGTATGAATTCGAGGATGGCATAATCCTGGAAAATGTCAAAGCAATGCGGTGCCCGATAGGTCATGTTACTTTTACAGAGGAGCAGGCAGATGTCTTAGAGAAGCGGACAGAAGACATTAAAACACATTCTTTCCGGTTCATACGGTCAATAAGCAAAAGCGCCAGGTCTATGGTAATCCGGATTCCGGCAGACCTTGCGAAACATTTAGAGATAGATGAGACAAGCAAAGTTGAAATGATTCCTTTAGGTAAGAAAAGATTCCTTGTCGAGGTAAAGTAATCCTCTTAGCCTCTCTCACGTTTAGCAATCAGCTTTCTGCGTGGTATTCGCCTAGCGACTTAATCGTAATCTCCCCGTTCTTCATGGCCGCAATTGCATCAGCGGCCGCAAGCGCAGCCTGTATCGTGGTAATGTAAGGAACGCTGAAATCGACTGCGGCACGCCTTATCTGGAACCCGTCCTTCACAGTCTGCTTGCTTGTCGGCGTATTAATAATGAGGTCCACTTCTTTTTTATGGATAAGGTCTACGATGTTTGGCGTGCCTTCGCTTACCTTATTTATGGCATCAATCTTTATCCCGTTCTTTTCCAGGAACCTGACCGTACCGCTTGTGCCAAGGATATGCAAACCTGCCTCCTGCATTTTTTTTGCAACTCCCACAATATGCTTCTTATCTTCATCGCGTACCGACATGACGACGGTGCCGGAAAGCGGCAGGGTATTGTCCGCAGCCCATTCGGCTTTGAAAAAAGCTCTCCCGAAATCATAATCTATTCCCATAACTTCACCGGTGCTTTTCATCTCAGGCCCGAGCACAGGGTCGGCACCAGGGAGTTTATCAAAAGGCAGCAGCACTTCCTTTACAGAGACATGTCTCGGAATAATATCGCCGGTATAGCCAAGTTCTTTTAATGAGTGCCCGGCCATAACCTTCGCCGCAATTTTGGCAAGCGGAAGCCCAACTGCTTTGCTTACAAAAGGTATGGTACGGCTTGACCTGGGGTTTGCCTCAAGAACATAGACCACACCTTTTTTGGTTGCCATCTGTATGTTGACGATCCCGACAACATGAAGGGCAAGAGCTATCTTTTTTACATAATCGCGAACAGTAGCGATAATCTCAGGTTTAAGGGATTGCGGGGGTATGACGCATGCCGAGTCGCCGGAGTGGATGCCCGCTTCTTCTATATGCTCCATTATTGCGCCTATGAGTACTTCTTTCCCATCGCATATGGCATCCACATCGATTTCCACAGCATTATCAAGGAAATCATCGATAAGCACTGGGTGCTCGTTTGAAACCCTTACTGCCTCTTTTAAGTATCGCTCAAGGTCGCGGTCATCGTAAACGATTTCCATCGCCCTCCCGCCAAGCACGTATGACGGGCGCACCAGCACAGGATATCCGATTCTTGTCGCTTCATTGAACGCTTCCTTGTAATTGGTGGCGCATCCTGCTTCTGGCTGGAGGATGCCCAGTTTTTTCATCATGGCGTTAAAGCGTCCCCTGTCCTCTGCAATATCCATGTCGTCAGGCGTTGTTCCCAGTATGACGGTGTTAAGGTCTGTCCTCCGGTCAAGTTCTTTTTTAAGCGGAATGGCAAGATTAACAGATGTCTGTCCCCCGAACTGCACCATAACGCCGTAAGGACGCTCCCGGTCTATCACATTCATGACATCTTCAAGTGTGAGCGGCTCAAAGAAGAGTTTATCCGAGGTATCGTAATCCGTGGACACGGTTTCGGGATTGTTGTTCAGGATATGGGTTTCGATGCCTTCATCACGAAGCGCTGTCACTGCATGAACCGTGCAGTAGTCAAACTCGATGCCCTGCCCTATGCGGATAGGACCTGAACCAATTATGAGCACCTTCTTCTTTTTGGAAGGCGCTGCCTCGCACTGGTCTTCGTATGTTGAATAATAATACGGTGTGGCTGCCGCAAATTCTGCGGCGCAGGTATCCACCATCTTGTAGGTGGGAATGATGCCATTTTCCCTCCGCATGTCGTTTATCTCTTCACGTGTCCTGCCGCACAGGAACCCTATTCTTTCATCGCTTAACCCCATGCGTTTGGCAAGCCGCAGGTTATCAGCCGACAGCTCTTCTTTTATTGTATCCTCAATGTCTATGATATTTTTTATTTTCCTGATGAAGAAAGGGTCGATATTGGTATGCCTTGAAATTTCATCGATTTGCATACCGTTTCGCAAAGCCTGGTAAATGACAAACAAGCGTTCATGCGTTGGACGGCGCAGGATATCAAGAATCTCTTCGTTGCTCCATTCCCTGAATCCGAAGTACATGTCCACTTCAAGCGAGCGCACCGCTTTCTGCAGGGCTTCTTCGATTGTCCTTCCTATTGCCATTACCTCGCCCGTGCTTTTCATTGCTGTGGTAAGATGCTTGTCTGCTGTCACGAATTTATCGAAAGGCCAGCGCGGGATTTTTACGACCGTATAATCGATAGTGGGTTCGAAAGATGCCGGGGTTTTTTTGGTGATATCATTCGTTATCTCATCAAGTGCCATGCCGATTGCGATTTTAGCAGTGACGCGGGCTATCGGGTATCCTGTGGCTTTTGAGGCAAGGGCGGATGAGCGCGAAACCCGCGGATTGACTTCCACGATCCTTACTTCATCATCGCGCACGGCGAACTGGATATTGCAGCCACCCTCGATTCCCAGCGCCCTTATTATCTTTATCGAGGCGCTCCTGAGCTTCTGGTGATCGGCATCCGATAGCGTCTGCGAAGGCGTTACAACTATGGACTCACCCGTATGGATGCCCATCGGGTCGAAGTTTTCCATATTGCATATCACGATGCATGTATCATTTTTGTCCCGCATAACCTCATACTCGAATTCTTTCCACCCGATGATGCTTTCCTCTACCAGAACCTGGTGAATGCGTGAGCGTTCAAGCCCGCGCTCTGTGATTTCAAGGAGTTCCTCGCGTGTATAGGCGATGCCGCCTCCTGCGCCGCCGAGCGTGTATGCGGGACGGATGATGAGGGGAAGCCCGAGTTCTTCAATCAGCGATTCGGCTTCTTTGAGCGTATTGACTGCTTTTGAACGCGGGACTTTCTCGCCTATGCTAATCATTTTTTTCTTGAACAGGTCGCGGTCTTCCGAATCCGTGATTGCCTGCAGCGATGTGCCAAGAAGCTCGACCTTGAATTTTTCCAGAACCCCCATTTCAGCAAGCTCTGTCGTAATGTTCAGGCCTGTCTGCCCGCCAAGACCTGCAATGATGCCGTCAGGGCGCTCTTTTTCGATGATTTTTGCAACGATTTCAGGTTCAAGCGGCTCAATGTAGATGGCATCGGCCATGTCGGTGTCTGTCATTATTGTTGCCGGGTTGCTGTTGACAAGGACGACCTTGATACCTTCTTCCCTGAGGGAGCGGCATGCCTGGCTGCCTGAGAAATCAAATTCTGCAGCCTGTCCTATCATGATTGGACCTGAGCCTATGAGCAGTACTTTCTTGATGTCGGGTCTTTTTGGCATTGTACCTTTGGTCTACCTCTTTTTCAGCCTAAATGTCATAGCATGTTATAAATTCTATCCATTATTGCCGTGGAACTATTTTATCAGATATTTTGAAAAAATAACGGGTCTGGTTGCAGACATCAATTATACGAGAGCCCCTTCTATTAACGTTTTATGCACAAATGGAATTATGCGATGTTAGTGCAGTGACAGCATATCCTCTTTTTATCATTCCAGAAGATGGTGGCTGAGGGGGAGCTTAAGGAGCGCTGAGTTGGACAGCTTCTTGTTTTTTCTTGCGAGCTTCATCAAAGGATTCAACTGTTTTAAGAACACTGTGAAAATGAGAAACATCTTGCGCATAGAGCAATCCCGGCAGGGCTTCGCCAGTCACTCGATTAGCTCGGTATTGCGAAACTATACCTACAAATTGGACTCCATCCGTATCACTGATATATATAACGGGACCACCACTGACTCCATGGATCGCAACGCCATCAATCAAATAGGCATTGCGTGTTTCCTGCCTTGCGCTAACATTCCCTGAGAAGAAGCACAGAGTATTGGGGTCAATTGCAGGGAAACCAAGCCAACCGACCTCATTGCCAATACTAAGAGGCTTGTTGATTGGTAAGAGAGGTATAAGTTCATCTGGGAATGGAACCTCTGGCTTGGGAAAAAATATGACAGCAGAATCTGTTTCCCTGTTTGTGAAGATGATGCGGTCATCTTCCTTAAGGAAATGTGGTTTATTTGATAAATAATGAACCAAGCGAATTGGTTGTTGCCAATTATCAGCTTGTTCTACAACGTGTAATGCGGTTGCAATGCCACAAAAAGCTTTGGTTTGGTTGTAAAGGCAGAGAAAGCCTGTGCCACTTCCGTCTGGAGTATAAATGTGTACGATATAATTCATAACTTTTTGAACAACCTGATTCCAATCCATATTATGATTCCTTTTATTGTGGCGCTAAAATATTTTCTGCTAGCTCGCAGTAGTATTTCGTCTATAGCTCCAATTTAGTGGTATATACGAAGTACTTCGTATATTTATCCCTTTGGGCGACACTCTTTCACTCTCTTATTAATTCTCTTTTGCAGAAATAAACACCAAAGTCTCAATTTAAGAAGAAGAAGTACGATAATGTTTTAGTAGGCAAGGCTTTAATCGGCGATTTCTGAACTTTCGATTACGTATAATTATCAAAACTGATAATTTTAAACAAACAAAAGTTAAGGCTCCACTTAAGTGTTATTCTGAGTTGTCTTAATTGCAAAAACCCACTTTTGCCACCCATCCTATCAACCAGACTTCCCGAACCATCTTGCAGAAATACATAAATACCAAAGTATCAATTAAAGCAGACGAGGTACGATAATGTTTTTAGTAGGCGAGGCTTTAATCGGCGAGGAACCAGAACTTGCTCATATTGATTTGATCATAGGAGAAAAGACAGGACCTGTAGGGCAGGCATTTGCGAACGGTTTTACACAATTATCCAAGGGGCACACTCCCCTTCTTTCGGTGATAAGGCCAAACCTTCTGACCAAACCCGCAACCCTTATTGTGCCGAAAGTAACGGTCAAGAACATGGCGCAGGCAGCCCAGATATTCGGCCCGGCGCAAACCGCAGTGGCAAGGGCGGTCGCCGACTCCGTGCAGGAGGGTGTCATCCCCGAAGACCAGCTTGAAGAGCTTGCAGTCGTCGTCAGTGTGTTTATTCATCCCGAAGCCAAGGATTACAATAAGATATACCGCTATAATTACGGCGCCACAAAACTTGCTATAGAGAGGGCTATGCAGGGATTCCCGGACAGCAAGACCCTCATGTACGAGAAAGACCGCACCATGCACCCCATAATGGGATTCAAGGTCGTCAGGTTGTGGAACCCGCCATATTTGCAGGTTGCTATTGATATACCTGATATCGATGCAGTCAAGAGCATAATCAAGCAGATACCCCAGAGCGACCATCTTATTATCGAGGCAGGAACGCCGCTCATCAAAAGATATGGCGTTAATGTTGTGCAATCCATAAGAGAGGCTCGCCCCAATGCGTTCGTGGTGGCTGACTTAAAGACGCTGGATACAGGGAACCTTGAGGCGCGCATGGTGGCTGATGCAACTGCAGACGCCATTGTGATTTCAGGACTTGCGCCAGTTTCCACTATCGAGAAAGCCATAAAAGAAGCGAAGAAGACAGGCATCTACGCTGTAATCGACATGCTGAATGTGGATAAGCCGCTATCGGTCCTAAAGGCGCTCACCATCAAGCCTGATGTCGTGGAACTTCACAGGGCGATAGATACTGAAGGCAAGGCAGAACATGCATGGGGAGACATACCAGCCATGAAGAAGTTGTCTGAGAGACTGCTTGTGGCCGTAGCAGGCGGCATCCGGGTTGAAACAGTCAAAGAAGCGCTGAAATCAGGCGCCGATATTATCGTAGTTGGACGCGCAATCACCAAAGCCAAAGACGTGCGCTCTATGACTGAACAATTCCTTGAAGAACTCAAACAGCCAGAAATAGACCAGTACAGGGTAATGACTGATTTCTAATTGGAAATCAGTTTTTATTCATGATTTGGAAGTAATTTGGGTATAATCTTGGAAAAATACTATTATACGATAAAACAAACATACGTTGTGTAGAGGATAAATAATAATTATCAAGATTCACTTCCTATCCTATCCAAACCTATCCATGAAATCTTGTAATCCTCTACCCTTTTTCTAATATATTCATGCAAAGACGTTGTTGGTTTTTACAACAACCTTTACATATCTTTGCCAGTATTATGATGTTGAATGAAACATCATGCTGTTCTTCCGGAAAAAGTCAAGAGATATGAGAGCCTGTTGGACAGGGCGCTTATGGCTTTTGAGATCGCCCCGCAGGAAAACTCCCATTTGAGAAAAGTAGCAGAGGATTTTTCCAATATGGCAAGGTCTTACTATAAGGATGGCAAATTTTTCATTGAGCAGGGGGATTTGGTGAACGCCCTTGCCTGTTTCAGTTATGGGCATGCATGGCTGGATGCAGGCGTGAAACTTGGTGTTTTTAAAGTGAGTGATGAAAACCTGTTTACGATTTAAAAGAGGAAAATAAAGATGTCGAATTATATTGTTACACTTGAAGCCGGCTGGCTTGTGAAAAATGTAGAAAGCGTTGAAGATGCGATGAATATAGCGATTTCAGAGGTTGGAAAACTATTGAATCCTGACCTGAACTTTGTTGAGATAGAGGTTGGCACTACCAGCTGCCCGGCATGCGGTGAGGAATTTGACAGTGTTTTTCTGGCAGCGGGGACGGCACTTGTGGGCATTCTGCTTGAAATGAAAGTATACGATGCGGAAAGCGAAGAACACGCGGCAAGAATTGCAAAGTCCACTATAGGCAAGGCATTGAGAACCACTCCTCTTAATGTTGTGGATGTCGAGGAGTTTGAAGGCGGAAAAGAGAAGAAGGAAAAAGAAAAGAGGAAACCGACCGCGGAAGAAGAATGAAACTGGCAGCACTGATTTCAGGCGGCAAGGATTCGTCTTTTGCCATATTTAAGGCATTGCAGGAAGGGCATAGTGTCACCGACCTTATCACAATAAAGCCGGCAAACGAAGATTCATACATGTTCCATTCTGCAAACATCCATCTCACAGACCTGATTTCACTGGCAACCGAAATTCCGCTAACAGTAGAGACATCAACAGGTGAGAAGGAAAAGGAACTCGATGACCTCAAAAAGGCACTGAGCAGGGTAAATGTTGATGGCATTGCGGTAGGCGCCATCGAATCCGAATACCAGGCTTCCCGCGTAAGGCGCATCTGCGAGGAACTCGGGCTTGCGATGTATGTGCCGCTATGGCATAAAGACCCGGAAGGGCTGCTTCGCGAGATGATAAAATACATGGATATCAGGATGGTCAAGGTCGCGGCTGCGGGCATGGATGAATCCTGGCTCGGGCGGCGCTTTGATGAAATGATGATAGAAGACCTGAAAACGCTCAATAAAAAGTACAGGGTTCATATTGCAGGAGAGGGCGGCGAATACGAGACGCTGGTTCTTGACGCGCCGTATTATATGAAAAGGATAGACCTGATCGAGACGAAGAATATCTGGATGGGAGACCACGGGGTCATGAAGGTCATAAAGGCTGAGCTTGCTGAAAAATAATTGGAAAAATCGGTAAAATTTTGATGAGAAGCCCGTCTAATCATTCTTGAGCCCGACAAGCTCATAAAGCAATTCCATCGCTTTCTTCTCCCGCGCCCCGCCACATTTTTTGACAATGGAATTGTAATATTCGATATGTTCAAGGTATTTTTGCTCCCTGAAGACAACATATCTTGTAGCGTAGATTGAAGCTTCAATGACCGCATTGAAACCGCGATTCACAGGCTTGAGCTTCCGGGTAGTTATTTTTCCTTTGACAGGAGATAGCTCCACAACCGAAATAGTCTCGCCCTTTTTGCATTTGCACTCAAAAAGAATCCATCCCATCGCATCCTTCAAGACTGGAAAATCCTCCACATATTCAAATCTTTCCGGCTCGGCATCGGAAAGCGCCGACTGCACGAACAATACAGGGTCATCCACAATATTTGCAGCCGCAACGGGCTTGCTCATAATGTTTTCCAGAGTCTTTGAGTTATAAATCCTGGCAAAAAGCCTGCCGCCTTTCCTGTGCAAACCCATAGGTGCAGCATTCGGGATACCATCGGGCGAGATGGTTGTAAAAATCACTTCCGATATACCTTCATGAATCCCGAAATCTTCCACATTAATGAGCTCTGCTCCGCCGCAGGCGATCAAAATCTCATCCCCTCAAACAGCGATACGAACAGCCCAGCGATGATAATATCTGCGGTTGAGCCGGGATTCACGCCCTCGTTTAACAGCTCCTCGTCAAAAGAATGAATTTCATCTCTTATTTCATCAAAATCCCCTTTTTGCAGTATCTCTTTTGCCCGCAGGGAAACCTCTTGCGCTTTGTTGCTGTCGAATTTTGTCTGGATGAATGTATCTTTATTGCTGGAAAGGAGTTCCATAAACGTAAGGACAATGGCATCGTTAATGCCATGTTTTTTGATTTTGTCCTGAATCGAAGCGGCGCACTCAAAAGTTCTTTTAAAACCGTTTGTCCATTCCTCTGCTATCATATCATAATTTCTGGAAATTTCCATAAGATTATAAAGTGTTAATCCCCGCGCCTCGATTTTGTCAATAGATGTATCGTTGCCAAGGTCAAGGTCATCTGCTGGTTTAACTTTCACTTTCGCTTCGGAAAACGCCCTGTAGAATTCAATTGCATCCTCCACGGTTGTTTCTGTTGCAACCTTTTGAGCCTGCGCTTTCAGGCATGTTTTATTTTCGCATTTCCCGGCAGCCATCACAAGCGGTATAAGCAGGAGAAACGCCCCGAAATGCGTGTTGCCTCCTTTCTGCCATTTGCCGCTCTCTGCGACAGCCTCATGGATGAGCGCTCCAACCCCGGACTTTGAGCGTGCAGCTTTTTCCAGGATTGGATATACCCCAACGGCGCTTGCAAGGAAATGCTCAAAGCGGGTGTCTGTGTAATTATGGTCTCGGTCGATGTTGCCCGGCTTGGGCGTGGCTGAGACCTCAAGAATCATGGCAAGCTGGGCGCAACGGGCGATGTGGGATGGGTCGGAAGTGATATTTTTCATATAACAATTTTGTTATATAATATTCTTGTTATGTTCATATTATCCACTTTTCTTCAATATTCCCCGCGCCGCAATAACACCAGTCGCCGCCGCATTCACAATATCCCTTGAAAGCCCTGCGCCGTCCCCTGCCGCGAACAGGTTCTTGACATTGGATTCCATGTTCCTGTCAACCAGCACCTGCATTGAATAGAACTTCACCTCTGGCGCGTACAAAAGCGTGGAATCGGATGCCACCCCCGGAATTATCTCGTTTAAAACCTCAAGTCCTTCCCTGATATCAGTGACGATGCGGTGGGGCAGCGCCATGGAAATATCGCCTGGAGTCACGTCCTTCAGCGTATTAATCACAACATTCTTCTTGAGCCTCGCTTCAGTAGTGCGCCTTCCCCTTCGCAGGTCGCCCATCCTCTGAAGCACCGGCTTCCCACCGCCGATTGTGGTTGCAAGCTTCGCAATCGACCGCCCGTAGCGCACGGTATTCTCGATGGGTTCGGTAAGCTCCACCCTTACTATAAATGCAAAATTCGTGTTCTCGGATTCCATATTCTTCATGGAGTGGCCGTTCGTGGCTATGAATCCCTCATATTCTTCCTTGACCACGAACCCGTGCTCGTTGGTGCAGAAAGTTCTCACAAAATCATCGTATGTTTTTGTCTGGATATGGAATTTCGGGTCGCGGTTAATCTTCGTTATCGGGTCCATCACGATTGCAGGAACTTCCACCCGCACCCCGACGTCGATAGGTGCGTATTTCGCCCCGATTTTATGTTTCTTGACTACCTCGTCTATCCATGTTGCTCCGACCCTTCCGGGCGCTATTATCGTGAACCGTGAGCGTAATTCCGTCCCATCATGCAATACAACACCTTTGCAGGTATCATCTTCAATGATGAGGTCATCCACTTTTGTATCAAGCAGGAATTCAATGCCTCTTTCCTTCAAGTCATTCTCAAAATTACCAATAACTTTTGGCGCATTATCAGACCCCATGTGTCTCTGGATTATCTCAATGAACCTTGCTCCCACGGCTGCAGCACGTCGTTTTAACTGCTCGACTTCGTCGCCTTTGGGGATGTAAAGTTGTTCCGGCGCGCCGTATCTCACAAATACCTTGTCCACATGATCAACAAGCTGCCATGCATATTCAGTGTCTCCTGTCTGTTCAGCAAGGTCTCCGCCTATATCGGGACGGAGGTTGAGCGTTCCGTCAGAATATGTCCCCGCGCCGCCTACTCCGCACATGATGTCGCACGGGTCGCAGTGCGTACAGACGCCCATGCGTTTCATCTTGCATTCGCGCTTATCGATGTCGCGTCCCATATCAATGATAAGTACATCCATCTTGCCTGCAAGTTCGTCTGCCGCGAACATCCCTGCAGGCCCGGAGCCCACGATTATAACATCGTATTCCTTCTTTTGCGTCATGAAATTACCTCAGAAAGCAGATCCATATCCTTCGCCACCCTGATTTCGCGGGCAATACGCCGCCCCATCGAGAGTTTCTCCTCCACTAAATCCGAATACGGAGAACCGGAGATGAATAAATTTGTTCCTGCAACGATGCGCGCAGAAATCTCAAACACTTTCAATTCGAGCGAATCTGTCACTACGGCTTCAAGGCAGAATGGCCCAATCATGCCCCCGAAAAGCTCAAGCGATTTCTCAACTACCTTTTCCCCCATATCGAATATCCTGGGGAGAAGTGATTCCCTCACAATGAGGGGAAGGTTGCCCGTCACTACAAACGTGGGGTAAATACCGGCTTCAGCCAGCTCTGTGGGCGAGCCAATCCTGAATATCTCATCAGCGTTCGATTCCACGCGCCTGTCGATACCCAGAAGCTCAAGCGACCCTTTACTCAATGCGTAGCCGTCGGATTTAATCGGCGAATAAAAATAATGCATGTAATAACGAGTTCCAAGAACGAATTCCTGTATGGTGAATTTTTCAGCTGGGTTTATCCTTTTCTTGAAGTCGGTGTAATTTTTTACGACAAAAAATCCCATCCCGCCTTTAGCGCCGTAATACTTCACCATCATGGGTGAATCGATGTCTTCAGGATTTTTTATCTGTTTAGGCATTTTTATGCCTGCAGCCTCAAGCCAGTTGCGGCTCATTTCCCTGTCTGATTCCCATTCAAGGACCCTGCGGTTGCCGTATGTGGGCAGGCGAATCTCCTGGAAATTATCTGCTCCGAGATATTCCACGAAAGAGCCGTGCGGGATTATTATGGCATTTTTGGCTGCAAGCTCCTCCGATTTTGAGAGGATTTCCTTATAATCCCTGACAATAAAAAATTCATCAGGTTTTGCTTTCGGGAAAGCATCATAGAATTTCGGAGGCGCGCCCATGCAGATTCCGATGGTCTTGAACCCCTCTTTTCTTGCCCCGTCAAAAATCTGGAGGCTACTGTGTGAACATACCGTGGCGATTGCTAGGTTATCCTTATCATATCCCTCTAAAATTTTAAGAATCTCCTGCTTTCTGACCATTATGCACCTACGTAGTGCAAGAGTTATATATTTTACTGGGTTAATTAATCTTGTGGATAAGTAAAAAACAGGAACCTCAGGATTTTGGGTCTATACGATTACTTATGTGCCTCTCAGGGCAGATGTTAATAGCAATATTAATACCCCTAAAGACAGGTTAGTTTTTACCAGTAGTAATATCGTTTCAGGTTTTGGGGCGAAAGGCGACAACTTCTCTGAAAGAACGAAACTAACCCAGGCAACGATGAGAACCATTATTAATGTAACAATATGTTTGCTCAGTAGAACAATTCCATACGTAGTGCTGAGAATATCTTCAAAAGCTATACGATTGTAGGTAATTGAAATTCCAGTTAGCACGAGCACAGCGATACTCAACCATGCAAAAATGATGAAACGCTTCAATACCTTATTCCCAAGTATAGGGTGCTGGTTTTGATCGAGTATCATCATCGAAGGGCGAAGTACCAGTATATTGAAAGCCATTCCACCGATCCACATCACAGTTGCCAGGTAATGCAACCAGAGCGTAATGATGTTTATAATTTCCATTTTATCACCTCTTTTTATATGAATAAATCACTGCCCGGTCTAAAACAGGGCAGGGACATTTCAAGTTTTGTTTAAGACTTGTTCGTATTCTTTACTATCCACATCTTTATTTTTGCCTTCTGTGGAATCATGCAATTGCTTGTCTTTATTTTTATTAATGGAAAGGCATTGTAAGCACATGTTTTTCACCTCCTTTCATCTTTAAAGTTACTTCAGTTAATAAAGTATTTAAACCATCAAGTTTAAAGTTAAATAGCAGCTATCAAAAAAGGAAGTCATTATGCAAAAGGAAAGTAAGAGATGCACATCACTCGATGACGATATATGTTTGTGTTCTATTGAAGGTATCATGGGCATCCTTAGTAAAAAATGGGCTTTACTGATCATCAGTGCAATAGGAAATAACCAGAAATTGCGTTATAATGAACTTGAAAAAAAGCTGGGTGAAATAAGTCCAAAAACATTAGCAGATAGATTAAAGGGACTGGAGAATGCAAGCCTGATCAAAAGGGAATCATTTGCTGAAATACCTCCGAGAGTGGAGTACTCACTCACAAAAGAAGGAGCAGAACTGAGAAACGCTATAACGCCCCTATTAAAATGGGTCTCATCGAGAGATTTTCAGAAGTAGTTGGATTTAAGCACGTTCCTGTTAGATGTATTTGTCAAATGCTCCAAGCTTGACTTCTTTGCTATCCGCAAATACCTTAGGTTTTGTTATAATCGCATCTAAATGGATTCCTGCCACCACGTCACCTCCGATGGTGCTGCTGTCGCCAAGACCTATGTGAATGGTACCTCCAACCTTTTCATCCTCAAGAGCATTTCCAATCATTCTTGCATGGGAATTAAGTCCAAAACCGAGCTCTGCCACATTATAAGCCAGCTTCCCCACGCTTTCAAGAATTGTTTTTAGCTCATCTGCACGTTCTCCTTTTATTTCGCTAACATATCTATTTTCCACAGTGATTTCTACTGGTGATTTAAGGAGGCCCAGTTCGCTTATGGTTCCATCCACCACGATTTTCCCTTCTGCATTTTTGGGTGCAACATATACCTCGCCTGCGGGAAGATTTATACAGCATCCAGGAGCGCGGCATAAGCCTGTATCAGCTTTCCATTTGCACCCCTGAACATCAAAAACGATATCTGTGCCAGGATTTGTGGTTATTCTTATCTCTCTTGCTGAACTGAGCAATGAGCGCGAATCCAGGACAAGCTTGCTTACATTTTCGTAATCTGCAGTCATTCCACCTGAAACCATCATCTCTTCTGTTATTCCGGGCATTGTGGTCATCCTTGCTCCTCCGCAGCCGCATTTCATGCGCGCCTTCGTATGAGAAAGAGATTTGCTTGTTGGCGCAATCACCACGTCTACATTCTTCATCGCCTCTGCAATGGCTTTGGGTGGCTCCATGCCAGAGTGGGCACGGGGGAGCATATTAACAAGCATGACCTCGCATCCTATGGTAGAGGCTGCATTAAAAAATGCCTGTCCGATTAAAGGTGATGTTGTAGAATCAGTTATTATGAGTATCGATTCGCCAGGCTTTACACCCATGCTAGTTTCTAAAACCTTTCTGGCAGTTTGCAGAATTCCTTTATCATTATTCATTTTTTATTGTTTTGTAATTTTATGAGTACTTCATCATCAGTCATGTTCATTTTCTGCCAATACTCAGAATGAGATCCTCCTCTAATTTTTGAATAATAATATCTCTAAATTCTGCATTTTCTAACATCTTATTAACCTCTTCTTTCACAAATTTGTGGCATTTGCTTTTTCTTTTTCTTACGATATATTCGACCATTACAATCCTTCCATCTGGCTTCAGAATACGCTTTACTTCTCCTATTACAATCTCAGGATTACTCGTATGATGCAGTGCATAAAGTAGAGTTATAGCATCAAATTCACCATCCTTAAACATTTCCAAATTATGGGCATCTCCTCTAACACATTCAACTAAGTCACACACATCAAATTTTTTGCACCTGTTATGTGCTTTAGTAAATCCTGCTATTGAAACTTGACTTCGCCAGTTAACCTATAAAGGAATATTACATTCATAAGTTTTGACCAAAAACTATGAATAAAAATGTAACATTCCCTATAGGCAATATTGTAATGCTCGATAGAATAAAAAAAGATT
>CABMII010000086.1 GCA_902386255.1 uncultured archaeon | reverse complement strand
CGTCCCATTTGCGCTTATCCTGCTGGATATCTATAAGACCGAGATGTTCCGGGTTCACTTCAGGGATTACAAGCGGTATGTCCTTCACCATGCGAAGCGCGCTGGCATTACTCGCTACAACAAAACCTGCTTTTGCAAACTCAGGTTCCACAGTTTTTGCAAGATCGGTAGGAAGGGCTGAGAAAACGATGTCAGCATCAACTTTTTTCGGGTCAACCGGGACCACTGTCACGTCAGTAACTTCGTCCGGGATTTTGCTTTCAAGCCTCCATCTGGCTGCATCGCCGTATTTTTTACCTGCGCTTTTGTCTGAAGCTGCCAGGGATGTTATTTCAAACCACGGGTGTTTGCTTAACATCTCAATAAATCTCTGACCTACATTTCCTGTTGCTCCCAGTACTCCTGCCCTTATTTTTGCCATAGATTTCCTTACCGGTTTTTTATTGTTTTGTGTTTATTTTGGTTTATTCCATCGTGATTGCGCTGTTAGGACATGAATCGACGCATGTGCCGCACTCGGTGCATTCGTCCTCATCTACTTTTGCCTTGTCGTTCTTGAGCTCGATTGCAGTTGCGGGGCATTCATCGACACATATTCCACAGCCTGTACATTCTTCAGTGTTTACTTTTGCTGCCATTTAGGTCACCTTTTGCCTACCATTGAATAAGTGAAATATAAACGTAACGGTTTAGTTAATTGTTTTTGACATAATTATTACAGAAAAAAGTTTCATCATTATCATAACCCCTTCGTTTCCACTGGAGACCGTGCTATGACACCGGATTTTTGAATAGAAGTCTAAATATATACCAATGTCTTTTGAAGGTCTATGTTATCAAGAAGAGTTGATCATTTTGTCGAATCTGTCATTCGCGATATGACGCGGCTTTCTATAAAACACAATGCCATCAACCTTGCCCAGGGATTCCCTGATTTTCCTGCACCTCCGGAGCTAAAGCGCGCCGCTGCTTCTGCAATTATGGATGATTATAACCAGTATTCTATCACATGGGGCGCAAAAGACCTGCGTGATGAGATTTCACGCAAAGCCAGCAAATATAATCATATTGAAGCTGACCCGGAAAGTGAAATAACGGTAACATGCGGCGCGACTGAAGCCATGATGGCATCCATGCTTGCAATAATCAATGAAGGCGATGAGGTCGTGGTTTTCGAGCCTTTCTATGAGAACTATGGGCCTGATGCTGCGGTTTCAGGCGCTGTTCCACGTTTTGTTCCCCTGAATGACGATAACAGCATTGATGAAGAAGCGCTATCCTCTGCTTTTAATAAAAAGACACGAGCACTTATACTGAATACCCCGAATAACCCATGCGGCAAGGTTTTCACGAAAGGCGAGCTCAAATTGATAGCAGACCTTTGCGTTGAACATGATGTTATCGTTGTGACTGATGAAATTTACGAGTACATCCTGTATGACAATAAAAAGCACTTCAGCATAGGCTCGCTTGATGGTATGGGAGACAGGACGATAACCATAAGCGGTTTCTCAAAGACCTACAGCGTCACGGGATGGAGGATAGGATATGCGCTTGCCGAGAAAAACCTGACATCTGCTATAAGGAAGGTGCATGATTTCCTTACAGTGGGAGCGCCTGCGCCGCTCCAGCATGCCTGTGCCGTCGCGCTTAAGTTCCCGGATTCGTACTACGTGGAGCTTGCAAGGAT
Organism: uncultured archaeon; assembly: GCA_902386255.1. Taxonomy (GTDB): domain Archaea; phylum Halobacteriota; class Methanosarcinia; order Methanosarcinales; family Methanoperedenaceae; genus Methanoperedens. The sequence continues at coordinate 4,561 of CABMII010000086.1, read as the reverse complement.
ATATGACGGGAAAAGAAAGCTCCTCTATAATGCCCTGATAAAAGCCGGATTCAAATGCATGATGCCTGAGGGCGCATATTACATCCTGGCAGATATACCTGAAGGCGTAGATATGGACGATATGACCTTCGCCAAAAACATGGTAAGCGAGGTCGGGGTCGCTGCAGTCCCGGGAAGCAGCTTTTACAGGAGCGAGGATGGGAAGCATAAGCTTCGCTTTACGTTCTCAAAGAAGGACGAGACACTCATGGAAGCGGCGCGGCGGCTTGAGGGTTTAAGTATTTAGAAACCAATTAGAGCAAAATGAAGCTTGTCATAATCGACTACGGACTCGGAAACCTTCACAGCATCGAAAAGGCGCTCCAGTATGTTGGCGCCGAAGTTGAAATATCAAACGACCCCTCGGCAATCGACAGCGCCGACGCCCTGATACTTCCTGGCGTTGGGGCATTCCGCGATGCAATGATGCACTTTTCAACGCTTGAGCGCGTGGTAAAAGATGCCGTTGATGAAGGCAAGCCGCTTCTCGGGATATGCCTCGGCATGCAGATGCTTGCTTCGGAAAGTGAAGAAGGGGGACTGCACAGGGGCATTGATATTATTCCCGGAAGAGTGATACGATTTCCCGCCTCTGAATTAAAAGTCCCGCACATGGGCTGGAATTCAATTAATGCCAAAAAGAATATTCCCCTCTTAAAAAATATCCGGAATGGTTCTTATGTCTATTTTGTTCATTCATATTATGTAAATACCGATGAGAAATACAAGGCTGCGATGTGCGATTACGGGATAGAGTTCCCGGCTATTATCACAAATGAAGCCGGAAACGTTATAGGCACGCAATTCCACCCTGAAAAAAGCGGCGCTACCGGGCTCCGGATGCTTTCGAATTTCGTGGAGAGTTATGGACCTTGAAGGATATGCAAAACGCGGCCTTTTGCGCCATGATAAAAAACTGAAGGAAAAGCTTGCTGAAAGGATACTTGAGATAAAAAAAATCCCGCGAAAACACGCAGAAGAAATAGCAAACGCAGTTATCGTGGAAGCAAAAGCGACGCTCAATCCGCAGGGTGAGTTGCTAAAGCCGGTAAGCTCAGGCGTGACAATGGGCGAATTCGGCGTTGGCTCGCGGGGCGCAGGTGACTTTTATACCCACGAGAAGATTGCAGAGGTGATCGGAAAGACTTCAGCCGTTGTGGATTCATCGCATCTTGATGACTCTGGCGTTGTGCGGGCGGGCGGGCAGTATCTTGTGGTCACAATCGACGGGATGCACTCACGCCTATCGGATTTCCCTTTCCTTGCAGGTTTTCACGTTGCTCGCGCCGCGCTTCGTGATGTGTATGTCATGGGAGCGAGGCCGGTGGCTATGCTTTCGGACATCCATGTGGCTGATGACGGCGACGTGGCTAAGATTTTCGACCACATAGCAGGCATCACTACGGTTTCGGAACTGACAGGCATACCCCTGATAACAGGCAGCACGCTCCGGATAGGCGGCGACATGGTCATAGGAGAGCGGATGACCGGGGGCGTTGGCGCAGTGGGCATGGCCGAAAGCCTCACAGCGCGCATCCAGGCAAAGCCGGGAGATGCAATACTCATGACAGAAGGCGCGGGCGGAGGAACTGTGTCCACGACTGCGCTTTATTACGGGATGCACGATATCGTGGATGAGACGATTAACCTCAAGTTCATCGACGCCTGCGAAGCGCTATTCGACGCCGGGTTAATCGGGAAAATCCATGCGATGACCGATGTGACAAACGGCGGCGTGCGCGGGGATGCGAAGGAAATTTCAAGAACGGCAGGCGTTAAACTTGTTTTTGAGGAAGGAAAGATGCGAGGGCTTGTGAATGAAAAAGTGCTCGCGATGCTGGATAAGCTTGAAATAGATTATCTTGGCGTGTCGCTAGATGCTCTTTTGATTATCGCACCTCCTCAGTATGCGGATGAGATTCTTGGGTGCGTGAGGAATAAAGGCGTAGCAATTGATGTGGTGGGGATGGTCAAAGAGGGAAAGGGCGCGGAATTAATCGTTGATGGGGAAACCCGCGACTTTACGCCCCGCTTCAGGGAATCTGCGTATACGCCAATCAAGAAACTTGTGGGTGAGAAGACGCCGCGGAATTTTGAGGCTATGAAGAGGGCTGTAGATAAGGCGGCGGCGAAGGCTATTGAGAAGAAAAAAAGGATAGTTAGAAGGCTAAAGGACAATGTTAGACTCTGAAAGAATTAATCTAGCTCTAGCAAATTCAGGAATGGTGTGAAAATCATCTCCAAGCTGCTTTTTAACTATAAATACTAGAAATAACTATCAAGCGGCAGGATACTTTCCAGTTCTTCTTTACTGATTACAGCTTCGGTGAGTATATTTTCCCGGATATTAACAGGTGCCCCGCATCGAAGGGCAATCGCTATGCAGTCACTCGGTCTTGCGTCCAGTTCAAAATGCTGCCCGTCGCATGAAACAGACATCCGCGCATAATAAACACCTTCATTCAGTTCATCTATCAGGATACTGTCTATCTTCGAACTCATTTTTTCAAGAAGAGAAACGAACAGGTCATGAGTCATGGGTCTTGGCGGGATATCCCGGTTCAGCGCCGTGTTGATTGAAATCGCTTCGGATAAACCGATATATATAGGCATAATGCGTTTTGCATTGTCTTCAAGAAGGACAATCGGTACCGGGCCCGGGGCTTTTTCGATCAAATACACGCCTTTAATAGCTACCTGCAGGATTGTGCCGTTCATTACGGTATTATTAATGAGCGGGGTAATAAGTTTTTCCGAACGCTGAATAAAAAAACTTAATATAAGGTAAATGAATTAAGCAAGGGTGATAAAATGTCCTCAGCAAGTAATTTAATAAAGATGTTGGTTGGCATAGTGATTTTGATTATCGGTGTTGTATGGTACACAGGATTATCCGGCTATCTTGGGTACTGGCATGAACTCGTTAGTTTATTGAAAGCCACTATCGGCCTCTTCCTCCTGTTCGTGGGATTAATCGTCGCCTGGATGGGATATGACGATTACAAGATGGATAAGGAAATGGCAAAGGAAGAGAAAAAAGAAGAACCCAAAAAAGAATAAATAGGTTCCGGCAGGGGGTCTGGAATTTTCCATTTTTTGTAAAACCGTTTTAATTCGTAATATTTGGTAATATTTCGGGGAATTGATGGATATTATTTCTTTTGTAATTCCCCTTCTATAGCGGCACAAATACCCGATGCCTCCTCATTAACCGCCACTACTTCAATTTCATCAGGCGATGAAGCCCCGAGGTTAAGTTCTGCCGCTCTTGCAATCTGTTCCTGCCCGAATATACTCCCTGCCGAAACCTCATTTGTGGTTCCGTATATCCGCAAAACCGCGATACCCGCAGCATCCAGGGCAACCCTGTCCCTGCTCGCCAGCATTATACCCGGCTCTATAAGGGTGCCGGTATCAGGCCCGCCTTTTGAGAAACCAGCTATTCCATCCATAATCACGAAAGCAGGTTCATAGGCTGTATTGATTTCGGCTATCATCAGCCTCTGGTAACGGGATGAGTGAAGCTCCGACATATAGTTATAACCGTCATCCGGGTGGTACTTTGCCACCATGCCGACGCTATTCTTGAGGGACATTGTGAAATGCCCGCCATACCTGTGGGTTTTAAGGCAGCAGGTCTGTATTATCGCATCTGCATCCCTGAAGACCTTCGGGAACAGGAATCCCCGCTTCCAGTGCTCCTGTTTTTCCAGTACCCACTCGCTGTTCTCATCAAGTATAACCACATCGAATCCTTCCTTCCCCGCAAGCTCCATAACTCCCATCTCCTCCAGTACTTCCCTTGTGTTCCCCATACCGCTTCTTTCTGCCAGTACAACGCTTGCCCTTTTCTCTTTCAGCGCACGGATTAAAGCAAAAACTGTATCAATGTGCGTGGATGCAGGGAATGAATCTGCGCTGTTGTAGTTTGCCTTCAGGGCAACTTTCTTGCCAGAAAAACTCCCCACATCCAAACGTTTCACCAGCTCCTTTATTCCCAATCCACGGTCGTTTGTTTTAATCACATAAACTTCTGAATTCATGGCTCTTTTCATTGGCTCTCCCTCCTTTACAATTTCCTGATTTTTGTTTGTTGTATCTCTTTTATCGATGCAACCTGAAAAAATAACAGTAAATAAAGCAGCTAACCATTTAAGAAACTCCCTTCTTTTTACCATATTATAGAGTAAAACTCTTCCTATATTTAATTTATTTCACCAACGCCAGTCTTCGCGAACTTTGCGTCTCAGCGGTGGGATTTTCTCCCGTTCACCAATCAATATTCAGATATTCTCTTCTGGTTTTTATTAAATTTCTCAACCAGTTTTTTTGATGTTTCCCAGGAACTTCTGGCAAAATCCGGGGGCGACCCGTATTCTTTAATCCAGCCTTCAAGGAACGAAATGGTTTTCGGGTCAGCAGGATAGCCGCTTCCGATTTCCACGCCCGCATTCATTTCCAGTTCCTTTACCAGGGCATCCCTCCTGACTTTTGCAAGGATGGAGGCTGCGGAAACAATCGG
>CABMII010000085.1 GCA_902386255.1 uncultured archaeon | reverse complement strand
GGCGGAAATTTTTGGCAAACTTCAGCTTGGAACATTCATTCCCAACTGAATAAAGATTTTGTTAGACCCACAGTTTACTTAGCGCTGCTATTTGATTTTGATGATTTCTTATAAACTCCGGTAAGAGTTCGAAATACATGATGGATTAATGGAAATGCATAATAATAAAGTCTATGAGTTTTTTCCGTCACGGGAATTTTGTTCTTTGATTGCGTAACGGGATTTACCTGCAAAAATGCGTAACGGAATTAATTCTATTTTTGATGTCGGATTTTTGGCAGAATTGTGAATTTTTTTGGATGCAACAATATTTATCCAGTATTGTTCTAATTGTGCTCCTATGCTTTCCCATGACGAATTGATTTCTCTTATCAACAAACAGCCGCCGCTTGTTGACCAAATGATAGACGCGGATATCCAGGTGCAGCCCAACGGCATCGAATTGACGCTGCAGCGAGTGGAAATTCATGGTGGTGCAGGTTGTATCGCTTTTGATAATTCCGAAAGGAAACTCCCCCAAACAAAAGCCATGGATTTTGATGATGAAGGATGGATTCATCTGCCCAAAGGCAGCTACAAAATAGTATTCAACGAGATAGTAAACATCCCGAAAAACATTGCAGCTATCGCAAAACCGCGCTCAAGCCTGCTTCGGTGCGGTGCGACTGTGGAGACTGCGGTCTGGGATGCAGGATACAGCGGCAGGAGCGAGAGCCTGCTCGTGGTTTTTAACGAGTATGGTTTTAAAATCAGAAAAGATGCGCGCGTTTTGCAGCTTTTGTTTTTCAGGCTGGGCGAAGAGGTTATTAAAGGCTATTCGGGTGTTTACCAGAACGAGAATATCAAAAAATTATAATGCGGTGGTGGTTAAAGAAATTCCAATTCTTGTTTAACCTCAAAAACCCCTTAAACCCTTAAATACAAGTTTCCACATAATCCCCTCGATGAAAAGCTCAGAGATACTTACCTGTTTCCAGTGCGGCACATGCACAGGAAGCTGCCCCTCAGGCAGGTACACAAGCCTCAACGTCAGGTGGATAATCAAAGATTCCATCCGGAAAGATATCTCAGGTGATCTTGAACTCTGGATGTGCACTACATGTTACAACTGCCAGGAAAGATGCCCGCGGGGAATAAAGATAACAGACGAGATACTCAGGCTCCGAAGCGTTGCCGTAAAAAAAGGAAAAGTACTCCCGGCGCACAGGGCAGTATGCAGATATCTTATTGAAACCGGCCATGCCATACCCATCGATGACCTGCACATATCCACCAGGGAACAAATAGGGCTTGCAGCTCCGGAAACTGTCCAAAAATATAAAAAAGCGCTCAATGACGTGAAAACCCTCCTCAAATCAACTGGATTCGATGAGCTGATAAAAGAATGAAGGAATTGTCTCTTTTTCTGGGATGCCTTATCCCGAATCGATATCCGGGTATTGAAAAGGCGACAAAGCTTGTCCTTGATAAGCTTGAGGTAAAATGGAGCGAACTGAAAGAGGCTTCATGCTGCCCCGCGCCCGGCGTATTTCGCTCATTTGATAAAATAACATGGCTCACTCTTGCGTCAAGGAACCTTGTTCTTGCAGAGGAGAAGAACACGGACTTGCTGACAATCTGCAACGGGTGCTTCAGTTCGCTTCTGGATGCCAACAATATCCTGAAAAACGACGCTAGTCTCAGGAACGAGGTTAACGCTCATCTTGAAAAAATAAATAAGGAATACCTGGGAACGATTGAAGTGCGTCACATAATAGAATTCCTTTACAGAGATATCGGTTCTGAGAAACTTGGCAATTTCATAGAGAAACCTCTTCCGCTTCGGGTGGCTGTCCATTACGGCTGCCATCTCCTTAAGCCCACAAAGGACAGGAAGCTGGGGGGCGCAGAATGCCCCATGTTTTTTGATGAGCTTGTGGAGGCTGCGGGTGCGACAAGCGTGCCGTACGAAGGCAAAACGAGCTGCTGCGGCGCCGGGGGAGGAGTCAGGTCAGCAATGCTTGAGACCTCGTTAAAAATGACGGAATACAAGCTTGAGCGGATGAAAAAGGCTGGTGTTGATTGCATCGTGAACGCCTGCCCTTTTTGCCATTTGCAGTATGACAGCGGGCAGGTTGAGCTTGCAAAAACCGGGAAGATTTATAACCTTCCTGTTGTTCATTACAGCCAGTTTCTCGGTCTTGCGCTGGGATATACACCCGAAGATGTAGGACTTCATCTTAATGCGATTGTGAGCGCCGAATTTGAAGAGAAAATTGCGCTAATACAGAAAAAGAATTAGGGATTTGTGGGCAGGAGGGGTTGATGGTGGTATGGAAAAAAGGTTTTTCTGCCCACAGTTCGTATATAGACGAACATAATATTTAAAGGTTACGAATGAAGTATTTCAGACTTATTTTAAGGGCCTTCGTGTGAATAGATTATAGAGGGCTTCGTATCCTTTCTCGTCTATCCATTCATCCTCGCATTTGGGGCATACTTCGACTTGAGCGAATATGCCCTTTTGTATCTCACGTTTCTCTTTCTTCATTGGTTTTTTCATATCGTAATGCTTATTTGCATTCCTTAAACGTTATTATTTAATAAACTGATATACATCTTTTAAGACAACAAAAGAGAACAACCCAGTTAGCGCATACAACGGAATCATTATTAATAGAATAACTAGAGCTATTGCATCTCTAAATAAGAACAACAAGCCAATACTAAATATAGACATCAAAAATAATATAGTGACTATAGCAAACGGTTTCAAAATTTGATACTTGCTAATTTCTGAATCCAATAATTTATCTTGTAAAAAAATTTTAAAAATTGGTAAGGCAAAAATTGGAGTTTTTTTGATTGATTCGTTCCTTAAAACAATCCCTTCAGGTAACTTTGTTTTTTGATTTACAAGAAAGGCATCTCCCATATTATATTTCATCAATGTTTCAACAATAATTGTCCGTTCATATTCATAAATTGGAAGAAAACCGTGTTCAATCAAAAAATAGTCCCTTTTATCCCTATACGATTTCATTTCATTTGTAATTCTTCCTTTAACAAGTTCATTATGGTATAAAGTATGTATCCAAGTTTTAGAACCTCTATCTTTAATCCAACTTTTTGAGATTGTTGGAATCAGCACTTCAATTTCATATTTATTCAATAAACAAAAACGATCTGAAATATCAATATCCCAATTTGTAGGTTCAACCCATGCAATTTCCTTTGCAATCTTGTATAAGAATGGTTTAATCTCTTCTGGCGTTCGTCCAAATTCTTTTGCAATTTCATCTAATGTCGGGTCTCTATATCCAAAAAAATTTTCATATCTCATTTTTATGACATGACTTTTTAGGTTCTCAATGTCAAATGATGTTGGTTTTTTCTCAATAGAACCAAATTTAACTAAATTTTCAATTTCATTCGGTTTTGCAGGAAATATTGAGGATTCCCTTCTAATCATTACTTTTCCAGTATTTGTTGTTTGTAGATGAACTGATTTTCTTATAGAAACAATTAGCAATTTTTTATTTTCTACTTCTTTCACAGTTAAAATAGGATTTATTGGAGGAAAACAATTATTAGTACAAATATTAATAATTTTATTTTTTTCTTTTTCTAAGTTATCTATACCAATAATCTCACCACTATTTGTTATCCCAATTATGATATCCCCATCATTGGTGTTGGAAAATGCAACTATTTCTTCTGCTATTTTTTCGTTATTTTCAATTCGTTCTTTAAATTCTACAAACTGATTTTCATGAATTTTGATTATTTCTTCAATGGACTTATACAACATTTTAAACTTAGAATAATCAATTTCAGTAGTTAGCTAATTTTTCTTCCAATTTCTGCTAAAAACACGGCTACAGATAGCTATATATAGGTGCAGGCTGCCCCCATATGAATCCTAAATCAAATGGTTTAGCCTGCAAATCAAG